>CAKMZG010000016.1:13093-22181 GCA_929200335.1 uncultured Alphaproteobacteria bacterium
CCAATAGGGCGATATCGGTGCACCTTTAAAGGTCTCATTAATTACCAAGGCTCATTGGGCGTTTAAACAGATAAAACAAGTGAAATAAATGTTTGGTTAAGCGGTTTTGAAGTTTCATGGGAGATAGTATAATAGAAATAGATTAATCATTCCAGTTGGCATTTAGTTATCATGAGAATATAAGGGTATGTAATCTATCCATTTGAAAGGGCATCAATGTTTCGTTTAGCGCATATTTCAGACGTGCATCTTTCACCTCTGCCTAAGCCTAATCTCTTGGAATTATGCTCAAAGCGGATTACTGGCTACCTTAATTGGCGCATGAAACGTTCCAATGCCATGCAGGCTAACCATTTAGATGCGCTTATCTCAGATATTCACGAACAGGGAGTTGATCATATTGCAGTTACTGGCGATATGGTAAATTTAGCGCTTCCGCAAGAATTCATCAATGCTGAACTTTGGCTCAAGCAATTGGGCAAACCAGAAAATGTGTCTGTTATATTGGGCAATCACGATGCTTATTTGCCCTCATCTGTGAAACGAGCAGCAAAGCATTTCGATAGTTTTATGGCTTCAGATGGTGAGGGTTCATTTCAAGGATTTCCTTATCTCAGAGTAAGAAATGGAGTAGCGCTTATAGGAATTAATAGTGCGGAAGCTACTCTGCCATTTATGGCAACGGGTTATTTTCGTGAAAAGCAGGCTGATGCTCTTCGTAAAATATTGAAGGATACTCATGAACAGGGTTTGTTTCGTATCATTATGATACATCATCCCCCTGTTCATAAGGCAACACATCATCATAAACGTTTAATTGGCATTGACCGCTTTCAAGAGGTGGTAGGTGATTGTGGTGCTGAATTGATTTTGCATGGGCATACGCATTTAGCAACGCTCTTTCATATTGAAGGTGCAAATTCTGGTGAGAAACAGGTGCCCGTTTTATGTGTGCCATCTGCTAGCCAAGGAATTGGCGGACATAAGCCTGCTGGGCGCTATAATCTGTTAGAAATTGATAAGATAGCTGATCAATGGCGCTGCCAATGGACAGCACGCGGGCTTGATGAGGGGGCATCGTCTATAGTAACTTTGGAAAGCAAAGATTTATTAACTGGTTAGATGCTTTTTGACCAAGTTGTCGCGTTTATAAATATCATTGAAAAATAATGGTGTGCCATCGGGATCAATCCAAACCGTAAAATAGGTTAAGTGTACGGGTAGGGGCTTATCCAAATTTATTCGTGTTCTGTGTTTACTATCAACAACGGCTTTCATGTCACCGCGTGAAATTTCGCCATAAGGTGCAAAAAGTTTTGCTGCAAATTCTAAAGGCCGATGAACCCTGATGCAGCCATGAGAGAAGGCACGATTGCTCTTGGCAAATAAATTCTTTGATGGTGTATCGTGGAGGTAGATGTTAAAGCGGTTTGGAAAAATGAACTTTACATCCCCTAGAGCATTGCCACGGCCGGGTTGTTGCACAACGCGATAAGGAAATTTTTTTGCAGAAACAGCATTCCAGTCCACACTATAAGGATCGATTTCAGGCGCTTTATTTTTCCAACTGTCATATAGTTTGTAATTATGCTTGTTCAGATAGCTTGGATCTTTACGCAATTTTGGCAGTATTTCCTCACCAGCAATTTTTGAGGGCACAGTCCATGTAGGGTTAAACTCAGCGTAAATAATTTTATCCGAAAACATTGGCGTTTTATTATAGGCCTTGCCAATGATAACCTTGCGGCGATCAAGAATACGGCGCTCTTCACGTAAAAACATTTCAAAAGCTGGTAAGTTTACAAGAAGATGACGCTTACCCAGAGATCGGGGCATCCAGCGCCAGCGTTCCATATTGACAATGATTTGTTGCACCCGCTGTTTTGCGGTGATGTTTAAGGCTGCAATTGTTGAGGAGCCTACAACGCCATCAACAGCTAGGCCATGGCGACGTTGAAAGTGTTTAACCACATCTACTAAATTTTGATCATAAATATTAGGTTGATTTGATTTAACGCCAGAATATCCACGCGCCAGCAAATTTCTGCGCATTTCAGCTACTCTTGGGGTTTCCATTTTAGGCTTCAACGTTGCGCCTTTGCTGATGGTTGGCCAGCCTCCAAGAGCAGAAATGCTGCGATATCCTGCAAGCATCTTGCGCAATTCATTATATTGTGGATGGGGTGGTCTGACCGATTGAAAATGTCTGCGAGGTCCATTTTTTTTAGCCGCATTAAGCCATTTTGCAGCGCTATATTTTTTGCGTTTAATTACAATATTAGGGTTGGTAACAGCTGGCGTAGTTCTGCCAGAATATAAATCACGGCTGAATTCGATAAAAGCTTGCGATAGAGCTAATTCAGCGCCAGCTATATCATCCGAAGTTCTTGGACGTTTCCAATTGCCCTTAAAGGCTTCAAGATAATTATTTGCCAGCAAGCCATCTTCATCAGCACGTAACAATAGATCCAACAGATCATTAGCTTTGCTGTTTAGGCCTTTTTCGTTTGTCCAAAGGGGGATATTGGTTTTGTAATAGTTTTTAATATTGGCAATATTAATGGTGGCTTGTCGCCATTTTATTTTATTATTGGTAAGTTTACTTTGGATAGAGGCTCTAACATCAGCAAAAGCTATATTGTGAAATGCTAAATTGGGAAATATGAGGGTTGCGCAAAAAATGCCACAAATAATGTGAGCTCTCAAGCCAAAAAACGAAACGTTTTTATGAGCAGCCATAAATTTTATTCTCCCAACGGTTCTCTTTATCAGAGAATATTTAAACCATATTATGATTAAAATTGAGTAAAGAAAACCCTACATCATCATATATGACGTAGGGTTTTAAAGAGTTTATAAGGTTTTTAACGAAATTAAATGTCTTTTGCGATAATTCTATTTGCAGCTGATACAATGGCCTCCAGTGAAGCAGCAACGATATTTTCATTTATGCCAATACCGAATAAAATTTTGCCATTATATTCTACTTCCATATAGCAAATTGCTGAGGCATCGCTGCCTTGTTGTAGAGAATGTTCAGAATAATTTTTTACTGAAAACTCTTCGCCAATATGCGTGGATAATGCATCGATAAAAGCAGCTATGGGCCCATTGCCTGTGCCAGTGATGGTTTTATTTTCGCCATTATTTTTAATTGATGCCTCAATGATGCGTTGTCCTTGAACTTCTGTATCTGGGAACGTGCGATGGTCAACAAACTTAATGGTAGCTTTGGGCTGTTCTATATAACGTTCAATGAAGCGGTCATAAATCTGCTGTGATGGCAATTCTTTGCCTTCTTCATCGGTGATGCGCTGGATATCTTCTCGCATTTCGATTTGCAAATTACGTGGCAATTGAATGCCGTAATCGGCTTCCATAATATAAGCAACGCCACCTTTGCCCGATTGAGAGTTAATGCGGATAATGGCCTCATAGGTGCGCCCTACATCTTTGGGATCAATGGGTAAATAAGGAACTTCCCAAAGGTCTTTATTGGTTTTTTCAATTGATTTCATGCCCTTATTTATGGCGTCTTGGTGAGAGCCAGAAAAAGCAGTATAAACCAATTCACCTACATAGGGGTGACGTTCCGGTATTTTTAATTGGTTACAATGTTCATAGACATCTTTAATGTGATTGATGTCGCTCACATCCAATTCTGGGTTAACGCCTTGGGTCAACATGTTTAAAGCCAAAGTGACCAAATCTACATTGCCTGTGCGCTCACCATTACCAAATAAAGTACCTTCAACCCGATCGGCGCCAGCCATTAAACCTAATTCAGTGGCAGCAATGCCAGTGCCACGATCATTATGCGGGTGAAGTGAAAGAATGATATTTTCACGATTGTTTAAATTGCGAGACATCCACTCTATTTGATCTGCATGAATGTTTGGTGTTGACATCTCAACGGTCGCTGGCAAATTGAAGATTAATTTATTTTCAGCAGTTGGTCTGATGATTTCTTCAACCGCATTACAAATTTCAAGGGCAAAATCTAATTCTGTGCCAGTAAAACTCTCTGGTGAATATTCATAGCGAAAATTGCTTGAAGATTTTGATGCCATATCGGTGATCATTTTAGCGGCATCCATTGCGATTTGCTTAATGCCTGCACGGTCTTTTTGAAAGACAACACGGCGCTGTAACTCAGAGGTTGAATTGTAAAAATGTACAATTGGATTATTCGCACCTTTTAAAGCCTCGAAGGTACGGGTAATTAATTCTGGTCGACATTGCACCAAAACTTGTAGAGATACATCATCAGGCACATTGCCTTGCTCGACGCACCAGCGGGCAAAATCAAAATCTGTTTGTGAGGCTGATGGGAACCCTATTTCAATCTCTTTAAAATTCATGGCAAGCAAAGTTGCAAACATGCGTGATTTACGCTCATGCCCCATAGGGTCAATCAGGGCTTGGTTGCCATCGCGTAAATCTACAGAACACCAAATTGGCGCCTTATCAATGGTCTTGCTTGGCCATGTGCGGTCTTGCAAGTCTACTTGCGGATAGGGTTGATAATGCTTGGCAATATCTTTCATCATAGCGTTGTGTCCTTTTTCAGGGTGCCTATAGATTCACAATTTGATTATGAATTTTCAGGCAATTTATTATGTATATTTGGGATAAGGTCAAGAGAGCGCTTTAGACAATCGACCGTTGGTTGCTCTCTCAGCTAATGAGACCAACGACCGCAGCCAAGCAGAAGGAAAAGCGCAGCAGAAACTTTCAGCGCCAGCTGGGTTGCTGCGCTTGTAATTAAAGACTGAAATGGGTTCATAAAACTTCTCATATGAGAAACTTAATGCAAGTATTTATACCTTGCAAGTAAATTTATAAAATTGCCTTTGCATGTATGGCATTCAAATTAGTTAGATAGCGCGCGGCAGCTGCCGCTTTTTATAAATTCGGTAATTTGTTTATCCCATGTTGCATCGGGGCGTAATGCGCGGAAAACAGCCAAGCCTTTTTTGAAAGTTACTTTAATGGATATTTGGTTGGTGTCTTTTGTCTGGTTCTCTTCTAATTTAGCTTCCTGAACATCATTAATGATCAATGCATTTAGGTGCTGGGGGTTTGTGTTTCTGTCATTCAGGGAATAATGATTGGTACTAATGTTATCGTATATTGAAAGCGACCAATACGGCGCGTAACCCTTAGCCTCTATTTTTAAGGGTCCATCATTAAGATCAAACCAACACACGGCTGATATAAACAAGGGGTCTTGCCCAGAGATTAGCGGCCTTCCATCGGGAAAGCGTTTGTTGGATAAGAGGGTAAAAGTATAAGGCTTAATGTTTTTTGATATTCTATACCAAGCATTATTTTGCGAAAAATTAGGCAATACTAGAATAATGATCACATGTAAGAGTGCTGCAAGTACTAAACCGCAAAACAGGCAATAGAGAATTTTCTTATAATTCAGCATTTTATCTCTTTATTAACTTTCTGGGCAGTGAATACGTGCGATATTAGGTAAATTTGTTTCAAATATTTCGCTGTTGGAGACAATAGGGGTGTCATACATACGAAGAGTTAATCGAAACTGACCTTCACCTTTAATAGGCAACCAATTGCCTGAATGCGGTTGCGGGCTTAAAGTCAGTAAAAATTTACCTTTTGTATCAAAAATTAAATGTTGAGAATATAAAGCAATATTATAACCCTCAGAAGGCTTAATCACACGACCTTGATTATCAACCAGATTTAATGTCCAAAAGCGCGTATTAGATATTTCATCACTTATTTTATAAGTACATCTAAAATTTAAGCGTTCACCAGTATCATCTGTTGCGCGATGAAAGGTTACTGCTTCATTGGCATTTAAAGGTAGCGAGCCACTAATAGCGGTTAGATCTCTTTGGTAAGGGTTAGCTTCTAACCCGCCGCTTTTGGGATCTGCGCGCCATTGATTAATCTCAAGGCCATAGGGGCTGGTTGAGTTTTTCAGCATACTTGCCACAGATAAGCCACTGCCTATAAGGCCTACGATGATGATAATGCTAAGGTAAAATATGCTGGGCATTGATCGAGCTATGTTTAAAGTGTTTGTTGTTTTGTCTTATTGAATCAAAATCATCGTTATTGCTTAGAGATGTTTGGGTAACATCCGGCTTTCTATTTTTTACGATGGGTATTCCATTGTCCTTTATTTTAAAGCGTTTAAAATCTGAAATAAGTTTTTTCAAAACTTTAATAGTTGGTTGGCTTAATATTTTTTGACGTTTTTTGATGGCTTTAGCTGTTTCAACAGTGTCTTCTGGCTCAGGTGCTTTAATATCTTTTTGATAAAGGTCACCAATATATGGTAGGGGGCGAATTTTAATGCCTTTGTGAGCAAAGGTCATGAATTTTTGCCATGTTTGCGCTGGTAATCGACCACCTGTTAAGCGTTTGGTGGGTTGGTAACCATCATTGCCATACCAAACAGCAGCGGTAAAATTACCTGTGTATCCAACAAACCAAGCATCACGGTAGGCTTGGGTCGTTCCCGTTTTTCCAGCTGATAAAATGCCTGCAAGGGCAGCACGTCTTGCTGTGCCGCGAATTGGAACCTGCGCTAAAATTTGGTTGATATAACCCGTGCGGGTTGGGTCAATTAGGCGTTTTGATTTGCTCACATGCTCTAGGCGCCGGTATAGCAGTTTACCAGTTCTATCACTTATCAATAAGATGCCGTGGGTTTGGGGTTCTAATCCACCGGACATAAAATGCGCATAGCTATTGGTCATTTCCATAACGCTAACCTCATTGGTGCCAAGAGGCATAGATGGATTAGGACTCATGGGTGATGTGAAGCCAAGGCGTCTTGCGGTATCAACAATGTTTTTTCTGCCATATCGTTGAGCCAAGATGACTGGCACGGTATTAATTGATTTCATTAGAGCCGTCATAACTGTTGTGCCACCGCGATAGCCACCACTATAGTTGCGCGGAGACCAGCCGCTGATGTTAACGGGTCTATCAACTACTCGACTATGGGGGGTTATGGCGTCATTGCGTTCCATTGCCGTGAGGTAGACAAAGGGCTTGAAGGATGAACCTGGTTGGCGCTTTGCCTCTGTTGCACGATTAAATTGGCTTTCGCCATAATCTCGACCGCCAACAATTGCGCGTACCGCACCACCACGCTCAATGGCGACCATAGCGCTTTGTTTTACGCCAAATTGTTCACCAAATTGGCGCAGATGAGATTGAATGGACTCTTCAGCCGCATTTTGTAAATCTTGGTCAAGGGTAGTTTTAACCACCAATGTTCGCGTGGGAAGCTGATCAGCGAGTTTTTTAACTTCTTCATATGCCCAATCTAAAAAATAATCTGGAGCATTGGCTATGTTGCGTTCAACTATGGTTGCTGGGTGCAATTGAGCATCTAAAATCTGCGCTTTTGTTAAAATTTCAGCTTCAACCATATTGCTTAGAACTTCATTTGCGCGGGCGCGTGCTGCGGGCAAATTGATATGGGGGGCATATTTGGTAGGGGCTTTGAAAAGTCCTGCAAGCATTGCTGCTTCCGCTAGGTTTACATTTTTTATGTTTTTACCAAAATAATAATCTGCTGCTGCTGCTGCGCCAAAATTACCGCCGCCCATATAGGCGCGATCAAGATAGAGTTTTAGTATCTCTTTTTTTGAATAGTTAATTTCAAGCCATAAGGCGATAAAGGCTTCATTGACTTTGCGGGTAAAGGTGCGCTCATTGGATAAAAATAGATTTTTAGCCAATTGCTGGGTAAGAGTACTGCCGCCCTGAACAACAGAGTTGGCACGGGTATTTTCAACCATGGCGCGTGCAAGGCCAATAAAGTCAATGCCAAAATGATGAAAAAAACGGCGATCTTCTGTTGCCAATACCGCATTAATGAAATGGCTGGGCAGTTGATCAACAGCAATGCCATCATTTTGGCGAATGCCCCGAGTGCCAATTTCATTACCATAGCGATCTAAAAAGGTGACGGATAGATCATCATTTGTACGCCAATCTTTTTTCGTAATTTTATGGGCAGGTAAGGCAAGCACCATCATTATAAGTAGGCCAGCTATGCAAAGGGTAATCCCTTCACTTATCAAACTATATAAAAATCCAGTAAATCCAGTAATTTTAAAGCGACTGAAAAAGATGATTGCATCATCCCAGAAATTAGAAAATTTAGAAAACAGTGAATAAACCCCAGTATCGATGTAAGAATCGATCCGAAGCAAAGGTTTTTTGCCGGATTTATTTACTTTACGCTTGGACAGAGTACTGTCCCCCAATTGTTATGTTTGCCACCACTAAAATACTATAGGTTTTTCTTGCATAAAAAAAGTTTGCATACAATAAGGGAATGGATAATTTTGCTACATTTTGTATTGAATATTTTCTTGAAAACTATAGTGAGAGTTTTAAAATTTAGAGGTAATGGAACTTGTCAAATAAAAACAATGAAATAGCAGGTGTAAAGCCTTTCTGGGAGAAGAAGAGTCTGATTGAAATGACTTCACAGGAATGGGAATCCTTATGTGATGGTTGTGGAAGATGTTGTTTGAACAAGTTGGAAGACTGGGATACAGGGCAGATTTACTGGACAAATATAGCCTGCGAATTGTTGGATGGTGATACATGTCGTTGTAAAAATTACCAAAATAGGTTTGATACGGTGCCTGATTGTATTCAACTTACCCCGCAGAAAATAGATGAATTACATTGGCTACCTCCCACTTGCGCTTATCGTTTGGTGAATGAGGGTAAGCCTTTATATGATTGGCATCCGCTTGTTTCAGGCTCTCACGAGAGCATCCATGATGCCGGAATAAGCATCAAAGGCCGCACTGTGCCTGAAAAAAATCTTACACCAGAGAATTATGAAGACTACTTGGTGGACTGGCCTTTAGAGATGCCAGCCGAGGCGGCGGATAAATAATTTTAGTATTTATTTCCTATATTATGAAAATATTCCTTGACGATGTTGCGTTGAGATGATATGACTGTGTCATAATCGAAGCAGTGTAAGAAAAAATGGTGCTGGGTGTGCTGGCTATGGCGCAATCATACGCTTTAGCGCATCGCAAATCCCGCGCGTACTGACACCAAGACGCTTTGC
>CAKMZG010000017.1:0-9554 GCA_929200335.1 uncultured Alphaproteobacteria bacterium
AAGCGCCGCTCTAGATTCCTTTATTTGTGCGAATAGTTCTCGTTTAGCGGCATGATGTTCTAAAGCCTCCTCCTAACTAAACTCGGGAGCTTAAACCACTTCAATTGCTGCTTTTTGCATTTTTACCAAATCAGCAATGCCACCCTCTGCCAAATCCATCAGCGCATTAAATTCATCGCGAGAGAATGGGGCTTCTTCAGCAGTGCCCTGAATTTCAACAATGCCGCCTTTGCCAGTCATGACAAAATTTGCATCTGTTTCAGCAGCAGAATCCTCATCATAATCTAGATCAAGTACAGGCGTTCCCTTATAAATACCGCAAGAAATAGCAGCCACATGATCAATCAATGCTGATTGTGGGCACATATCACGATCTGCCATCCATTTTATACAATCATAAAGCGCCACATAAGCACCCGTAATGGATGCAGTTCTTGTGCCACCATCGGCTTGGATCACATCACAATCCACAGTGATTTGATTTTCGCCCAGGGCACCCAAATCAACCACGGCACGTAGTGAACGACCAATAAGACGTTGAATTTCTTGCGTACGGCCAGATTGCTTGCCGGAAGATGCCTCGCGGCGCATACGTGAACCCGTTGAACGTGGCAGCATACCATATTCAGCTGTTACCCAGCCTTTTCCTGAACCACGTAACCACGGTGGCACACGATCTTCTATACTTGCTGTACATAAAACATGGGTATTGCCAAATTTGATCAGGCAAGAACCTTCCGCATGGCGCGAAAATCCACGTTCTAAAGTTACTTCTCGCATTTGATTGGCTTCGCGTTTTGATGGGCGCATGAATTAGCTCCTATAAGCATGAGGTTCAACTTTTGAGCCACAGTAGCCATGTTCATTTTTTTTAGCAAATAGCTTTTATGCTAAAGCTTAAATAATTTTGATTTGGCATAATAAAATAAAGAACTAAGGCTCATTTTTCTGAAAAGCCCTTTTAATCTTGCCGTAAAACCGCTATAGCCCCTAACAATTGCGCTTTAGATACTTTATATATATTCTACAAGTGCAAAAAAGCATAAGAGCTATAAGCTTGAGGAGAAAATATGAGCGACAGAAAATCCAGCTTCACCTATGAAGAAATCTTAACTTGCAGCCATGGCGAAATGTTTGGCGAAGGCAATGCTCAATTGCCCCTACCTCCAATGCTGATGTTTAACCGCATCACAGAGATTTCTGAAGATGGTGGTGAAAACGGCAAAGGCTTTATTCGTGCTGAATTTGACATCACGCCAGATCTTTGGTTTTTCCCATGCCACTTTGAGGGTGATCCTGTAATGCCTGGTTGTCTTGGCCTTGATGCTCTATGGCAATTAACAGGCTTCTATCTTGGTTGGTTAGGCGAGCCTGGTAAGGGGCGCGCTATCTCAACAGGCGAAGTTAAATTCACCGATATGATCACCCCAGAAACCAAATTGGTGGAATTTGGCATTGATTTTAAACGCGTCATGCGTGGTCGTTTGGTACTTGGTACCGCTGACGGCTGGGTGAAAGCTGATGGCAAAGTGGTATTTACCGCTAAAGATCTTCGAGTTGGGTTATTTAAGGCATAGGATTAACGGCCTTATTTCAAACCCACGACATCCTTGGATACACTGTTTTGTGTATCCATATTCATAAACTAATAAAATAAAGGGATTTTCATGAAACGTGTAGTTGTAACCGGCATGGGTATTGTCTCTTCAATCGGCAACGATTGTGATGAAGTATTAACCTCACTTAAAGAAGCAAAATCAGGCATTCGTAAATCTGATGATTTTGAAAAATATGGATTTCGCTCTCAAGTGGAAGGACGCCCAACACTTGATCCCTTTGAGGTGCTTGACCGCCGCCAAACTCGCTTTATGGCACAAGGTTCTGCTTGGAACTATATTGCAATGCAGCAAGCCATCGATGATGCAAAGCTGGAAGAAGATCAAGTATCTAACATCCGCACAGGCATTATCATGGGTTCTGGTGGTCCATCCACCCGCACATTGATCGAAGCAGCGGCTTTGACAGAAAAAAACATGAATCCAAAACGCATTGGTCCTTTTGCCGTGCCTAAATGCATGTCATCGACAGCCTCTGCGACCTTGGCAACACCGTTTAAAATAAAAGGCGTGAACTATTCCATCTCTTCAGCATGCGCCACATCAAACCATTGTATTGGCAATGCATATGAAACCATCCAAATGGGCAAGCAAGATATTGTCTTTGCTGGTGGTTCTGAAGATCTAGATTGGACAATGTCTAACCTATTTGATGCTATGGGCGCTATGTCTTCTAAATATAATGAGACACCTGAGAAAGCCTCTCGCGCCTATGACGCTAACCGCGATGGTTTTGTTATCGCTGGTGGTGCTGGCGTACTTGTATTGGAAGAATTGGAACATGCAAAAGCGCGTGGCGCTAAAATCTATGCTGAAGTTGTAGGTTATGGCGCTACTTCTGATGGTTATGATATGGTTGCCCCATCAGGTGAAGGTGCAGTGCGCTGCATGCAAATGGCTTTACAAGATGTGGATGATGAGATCGATTATATCAATCCCCATGGCACTTCAACGCCTGTGGGTGATGGCCAAGAGATCGGCGCTATTCGTGAAGTTTTTGGCGATAAAATTCCACCAATTTCAGCCACAAAATCCTTAACTGGTCATTCATTGGGCGCTACTGGCGTTCAAGAAGCAATTTATTCCCTTCTAATGATGGAAAATAAATTTATCTGTGAAAGTGCACACATCGAAGAAATTGACCCAGAAATGGCTGATATTCCAATTGTTCGCGAGCGCATTGATAATGCTAAAATAGATACAGTTTTGTCCAACTCTTTTGGTTTTGGTGGAACAAACGCGACGCTTGTATTTAAGCGCCACGGATAATTTATTAAGGGCTTTAATTATGACGAACACCACTTCAAACATTATGAAGGGCAAACGCGGTTTGATTATGGGCGTTGCCAACGATCATTCCATTGCTTGGGGCATTGCTAAAACTTTAGCAGATCACGGTGCAGAGCTTGCCTTATTACCCTGCGATGTAGAAGAAATTGAAACAGTTGATGCCACATTTGATAAGTTAAAATCAGAATGGGGTGAGATTGACTTCATCGTTCATGCCATTGGGTTTTCTGATAAAAATGAGCTCAAAGGCCTTTATGCTGATACAAGCCGTGAAAATTTTTCCCGCACTATGGTTATTTCCGCCTTTTCATTCACAGAAGTGACAAAGCGCGCTGCTGAATTGATGCCAAATGGCGGCTCAAGCTTAACTCTCACTTATGGTGGCGCTAATCGCGTTATGCCAAATTACAATGTCATGGGTGTTGCCAAGGCAGCTTTAGAATCCAGTGTTCGTTATTTAGCAACTGATTATGGCCCACAAAACATTCGCGTTAATGCTATTTCTGCAGGGCCAATACGCACCTTGGCTGGCGCAGGCGTATCAGATGCACGTTCGATGTTTAACTATCAAGCACGCAACGCACCGCTTCGTCGCACCGTTGATATTTATGAAGTGGGTGGCTCAGCACTTTATCTTTTGTCTGATTTATCCTCAGGTGTAACGGGGGAAATCCATTATGTGGACAGTGGTTATAACACCATCTCTATGCCGCAACTGGAAGAGCTGAAAAAGCAAGAAACCAAAAATTAGAAAGCATCTAATCCATTAAGAATACAAAGGCCGCTGGATGAACCTCCCCAGCGGCCTTTTTTTGAGGCTTTTTGTGTTTTTTAAAGACCTTTGCATAATAAGAATTTTGTTGAACTGAATAGGAAATAGCGAAGCGAGAACCGCAGAATATAAGGAAATATTTGAGGATCGGAGCAAGTTATTGACGCATTCAGGCACGAAGTGTCTTCAGGCGAGAAAAGGCTATTATGCAAAGGTCTTTTTTAAGCTGGGCTTTGCTCTTTATATTGGCCATGAGGGCGATATTGCTCTAAATAACTAGGCAATATAGCTGTTGCATTGGTTGGTATTATGCCTATTTTTTCTAATGTAAGGCCTTTTTTCTTAGCCCCATCAGATACTACATTATCTTCCTGCAAGAGAGTTATTTGATCTCTTGTCAGTGCGGGACTAGGCAAAAATTCCAAGAAAAATGCCATAAATTTAGCCACAAAATTAGGTACAGGCAGCATCAAGCGATCACGGCATGTAATTTCTTGAATGGTTTCCAATACATCTTTAAACGAAACCACTTCAGGGCCACCCAATTGATAGGTTTTACCCTTTTTCAATTCGCCATTTGCTGCAAGAGCAACCGCATTTGCCACATCATTTACATAGACTGGCTGAAACTTAGTCTTGCCACCATTAATAAGGGGAAGAACAGGGCTGATCCGCGCCATTTTTGCAAAACGATTGAAAAAATCATCTTCTTGACCAAATATAATAGAAGGTTGAAAGATGATTGCATTTTTATCTATATCACGAACAGCTTGCTCTGCTTTAGCCTTAGTGCGGGCATAGCGCGATGGGCTATCCTCATCAGCACCAAGTGCTGACATGTGAATAAGTTTGGCACCCACGCTTGCTGCGCTGCGAGCAACATTAGCAGCTCCCATATGTTGAACCGTGTCAAATTTTTGTTTGCCACTTTCAAATAAAATCCCCACCAAGTTAATCACCACATCCGCGCCCACACATGCTGCATCAACTGATTTAGGATAACGCAAATTAGCTTGTACCAATTGGATTTGACCAACATCACCCAGTGGCTTTAAATGAAATGCCAGATCAGGCCTACGCACAGCAACTCTAACACGGTATCCTTGTTTTGTTAAAGCACCAACAACATAGCGCCCTAAAAATCCAGAACCACCAAATACTGTAACCAACTTGGGTGAAGCCATTTTGCTCTCCATTATTCGTAAAATTGAATATCAATAATTGAAGTTGTTTTAACGCTATTTCGCGCGCTATGAAAGCTTTTTATTTAATTCATCCCAATAAGATAAATCCTAATAAATATTTCAAATATTGCAATTATAACAAATATAATAGACAATATGGCTAAATTTGAAAACTCTATACCTATAGACAATCATAAATAATGTACTTAAATAAAAACTAAAAAAAACATAAACATATTTTGAAGGAGATTTTCATTAATAGACTAAGCATCCTATTGAGCTGGTTTATATTGCTTTGGCTTGGGTTCATTACTTTTGCCAATGCTAAGGATCCCTTTGTCACATATAGCACCAAAGGTGAGTATTTTTTTAAAGAAGCTATTTACGATAGTAAATTTGACCACAGCAAGAAAAATAGCCCCTATTTATTATTGCCTTATACACTTGTTTCCACTGCTGAAACTAAAGGTAAGATGCCAATATTTTATTTGCGTGGCGGCCCTGGGATATCAGGCACCGAGGTGGCAAGAGATCTTAAAGAGGGCAAAAATGTACCCGACATTTATAAGCAGTTGTTGAGAAAACACCCTATCTATTTCATTGATCAAAGAGGAACAGGCATCTTTAAGCCTTCAATGTGGTGTGATACTTCCAAAGTCTTTAAAGACGAAAAACCCTCCAGTAAGGCGGAATATGTTGAGCTTTTAAGAAAGCAAATTAAATATTGTAAAAAGACGCATAAACGCTTTTCCATTCATGGTAAGTTTTTAAACAACGAGAGCGTTGCGCAAGATATAGAAACCTTACGAAAACGCATTAAGGCGAAAAAGATAATTCTATTTGGTGAGAGCTACGGCACACATCTAGCTCAGACTTATTTAAGAGATTATGACAAACACGTACATAAGGCCATCATGGTTGGCGTTGCAGGGTTAGATGACTTGGTGTTTTTACCTAAGCGTTTTGAACATTCCATTGCAAAATTGGATAGCTTTAGAAAAGATCAGCAAACCACCCCACTATTACCTAAAATTAAGAATACTTTGCATGCTTATAGTGAGGGCACGCAGTCTTTGGAGATCGCGCGTCATGAATTTTTATGGTATGTTATGGATCATTATAATAATAACAGCGGTAAAGATTTGCTTAATGTTCTCATTAATGATGTGAATGATGCCGTTGATAAATATCATAATGACTTATCCTACAAAAAAGGTTTAAATTATAAATACTTCGCAGTTATTTGCTCATCTTACAGCAGCAGAGAGCGCTTAGAATTAGCGCGCAAACAAGCCGAGACGTCTCTAGTTGGCGAGGCTCTAATCATGCACTATGAAGCATGTGATGCCACGGGCATAAAGCCTTTACCAGACAAACATCGTGAACCTGTGAAAACCAATGTACCCACTATTGCCTTTAGCGGAAGATTGGACTTTAAAACCCCACCAGAGCAAGCAGAAGAAGTGTCAAAAGGATTTTCTCAATTTATCCATGTAATCAATGAATCTGGCGCACATAATTATTGCAACAAAGTAGAGTGCACCTTAGAACTTGACGAGTTTTTAGATGCCGCACCTCAAGATATTAAATCTAAAACAGTTATTGTTGAGTAGAGGCTGATTTAAGATTAAGCTTGGGCTCACCTTGCTCCAATTTAGCAGGTTTTTGAGCTGGCTTTGTAACAAGCTCATTGGAGCTATTGGCAGCCGCACCATTATCAAATTCCATTTTATTGATATTTTCACCACGCCTAGCAATTTTACGTGAGCTGGTAGAAATCATCTCAATATCTTTTTGCGCTAAAGCGAAATGCTGGGCTAGTTTTGCCACACGCTCATCAAGGCGAGAAAGATCATCCATTAGATGGATAACCTCACTCTGGATGAGATGTGCCTGCTCACGCATCCTAACATCTTTTAAAATGGCCTGCACAACTTGAATGGATAGCATTAAAAGCGAAGGCGAGACGATGACAACCCGTGCTTTATGGGCGCGCTGCACAATATCTTCAAATTGCTCATGTATATCGGCAAAAATACTCTCGCTTGGTACAAACATAAAGGCAGTATCATGGGTTTCACCAGCTATGAGATATTTTTGACTGATGGCTTTAATATGCTCGCCCATATCTTTTTTAAATTGCGCGATGGCCACTTTCTTTTGTTCAGGCGTTTCAGACTCACGCAATTTTGACCAAGCTTCCAGTGGAAATTTAGCATCAATCACCAAATCTGGCGCCTCATTTGGCATATGAATAAGGCAATCAGGACGCATACCATTGGATAGGGTTGCTTGAAAGTTAAATGCATGCATGGGCAAACCATCGCTAACAATGGTCTCCATCCGCGATTGACCAAAGGCGCCACGGGTTTGTTTGTTTTCTAAAATTGCCTGCAGGCTTACTACTTCACCTGTTAAAGCCTGAATGTTATTTTGCGCGCTATCAATAACGGCAAGCCGTTCTTGCAATTTTGCTAAATTTTCTTGAGTAGTTTTAGTTGTATCCACGATGGATTTATTTAAATGGCCTGACATGCCCTGCAATTGTGAGTTCATTTGATTTTGCATGGCGTTATTTTGCGCCGTCATATTTTCGCTCATTGCAGCCAAACGCCCGCTTAAAGCATTTTGCGTGGCAACCAACTCTGCCATGCGTAACTCACTTTCACGAGAACGCTCAATCATCAAAGCTTCACGCTCCGCACGGCGCTTTCCATTCCGCCACATGACAAACAGTGCCAAAACTGCAAGCAAAAACATGATGCCCAGCAAAATTAGGGCAAAATCAAAGGTCGAAAATGAGAGCGTGCCAATTTGAAAGAGCGCTTGATCAAGATTATCCATATCTTCCTTATAGCTGATTCGCAAAATAATTGCTCTTAATCCTTACAACATCTTGACCTTATTCACCCTATTGCCTATTCCAAAGTCATGAGCATTAAACCAATTATCCATATTCCAGACCCGCTTTTGCGTGAAGTCTCAAAGCCTGTGGAACGCCTAGATGAAGGCTTGCATAAATTTCTCGATGATATGCTAGAGACCATGTATGATGCGCCAGGCATTGGTCTAGCTGCCATTCAAGTTGCAGAACCCATCCGTGTGGTTACCATTGATGTAAGCCGTGATGATGAAGAAAACGCACCTATATTTCTCATAAACCCGGAGATTGTTTGGCGCTCAACAATCCCTTCTCTTTATGAAGAGGGCTGCCTTTCTATCCCTGGATATTACGCAGAAGTAGAGCGCCCCTCTGAGTGTAAAGTAGAATATTTAGACCGCGATGGGAAGAAGCAACTTTTACATGCTGATGGATTGCTATCGACTTGCGTACAACATGAGGTTGATCACTTAAACGGTTATCTGTTCATTGATTATATATCAAAATTACGCCGTGACCGAACCATCAAGAAATTTGCCAAAATAGCCAAACAATCTGGCAAGCCATCAGGCATGGCAGCGCATGTGGAAGCGCCTATGTATGAATTAGACGATGTTGCACCTATTGCCATGGCACGAGAAGAAGATGGCAATGATGCAGTTTCCTAATTAAAGGGTTGGACAGATGCGAATAATTTTTATGGGTACGCCCGATTTTTCAGTACCAACCTTAATGGAGCTGATCGGCCAATGCTATGATGGTGGCCATGAAATTGTTGCGTGTTATAGCCAACCTCCACGCCCAGCAGGACGTGGACAACAGGAAAAAAAATCGCCCGTTCATGAGGTTGCCGAAAAATTTGGTATTCCCGTTTTGACGCCCACATCTCTCAAAACCGAAGAGGCTCAAGCGCAATTTAAAAGCTTAGAAGCTGATGTTGCTGTGGTTGTAGCCTATGGGTTATTATTACCAAAGGCTATTTTAGAGGCTCCAACATATGGCTGTTACAATGGTCATGCCTCACTTTTGCCCAGATGGCGCGGAGCAGCCCCAATCCAACGCGCTATTATGGCGGGTGATGATGAAACTGGCGTAATGATTATGAAAATGGACATAGGTCTTGATACTGGCGATATCGCCATGGCAGAGCGTATCGCCATTAGTGAGACAATGACCGCTGGGGAATTGCATGATAAATTATCCTTCTTAACAGGCAACCTCATGACACTAGCCATGGCGGCACTTAATCGCGACGGGTTAAATCTTACACCACAATCTGAAGATGGCATCTTATATGCGGCTAAAATTGATAAGGCAGAAGCGCGTATTGATTGGACAAAATCCGCCCAAGAAATTCATAACCAAATCCGTGGCCTATCACCCTTTCCTGGCAGTTGGTGCGAAATGGAAATAGGATCTAAACCCATACGCGTTAAACTCCTGCGCTCTGAATTATTAGGACAAGATGAGGTTTTGGGTAATGCTGGCGAAGTGTTGGATGATCAACTTACCATTGCCTGTGGCAAGGGTTCTCTTCGATTGACCCAATTGCAACGTGCTGGCAAACAAGCTATGAATACCGAAGATTTTTTACGAGGCAATGAAATAACGCCCAAGATGCGGTTATTATAAGATGCCGCGATACCGTCTCACCATAGAATATGATGGCACGCCCTATTTTGGTTGGCAGAGGCAGAATGATTTCTATTCCGTACAAGAAGCATTGGAGAAGGTTTTTACCCAATTTACCCGTGAAGAGATTACCATTCACGGTTCTGGGCGCACAGATACAGGCGTTCATGGTTTAGGAC
>CAKMZG010000017.1:9564-12346 GCA_929200335.1 uncultured Alphaproteobacteria bacterium
AAATGAATGGGAATTATTTAAGATAAAAGAGGCTGCAAATGGTATCTTACGCTTAAATGGCGACCCCATTGCAATTTTGGATGTTGAGGAAGTGTCTGAGGAATTTCATGCTCGGTTTTCCGCTCAAAAGCGCCATTACCGGTATGATATCTACAACCGTAGAGCGCCTCTAACGGTTGATCTAAATCGCAAATGGTGGGTTAAAGCCCCATTGAATGAAGAGGCCATGGATAGGGCTGCTAAATCATTGCTGGGCACCCACGATTTCACCACCTTTCGTTCCACCAAATGCCAAGCCAAGTCACCCGTTAAAACCCTTGATCAATTAGATGTTGTGCGCCATGATGAAGTGGTTTCCATCTATGTCTCAGCGCGTTCATTTTTACATAATCAAGTGAGATCATTTGCTGGCGCATTAAAATTAGTTGGACAAGGGCGTTGGGGAGAAGATAATCTGATTAAAAGCTTGGAAGCCATGGATCGTAAGGCTTGTGCGCCTGTTGCGCCACCCTATGGGTTATATTTGGTAAAGGTTGATTATTAAAACAATATTACTTTAAAGGAATAAATCATGCGTTTTTTACATACAATGGTTAGAGTGCAAGATATTGACGCCTCACTTAAATTTTACTGCGATCTACTAGGCCTTGAAGAACGCCGCAGAAAAGATGTGCCAGCAGGTAAATTTACCCTTATATTTCTTGGCACACCCGGTCTTGATCCCAATGACAACAGCCCAGAATTAGAACTAACCCACAATTGGGACAGCGATGAAGACTATGGTAACGCACGTAATTTTGGCCATCTCGCCTATGAGGTAGATGATATCTATGCAACATGCCAAAAAATGCTAGATAATGGCGTTGTCATTAACCGCCCTCCGCGTGATGGCCATATGGCATTTGTAATATCACCTGATGGCATTTCTATTGAACTGCTACAAAAAGGCAAAACCTTAGCACCACAAGAGCCTTGGGCTTCTATGGAAAGTTCAGGCAGCTGGTAAAATTTAAACCACTTATTTTATTGATTTCTTAAGATAAAATATAGCAATATTATAATATTAATTTCACTATTTTATTATATATCATCATTTACTTGAATTACGTTTATGTATAATATGAATATATTATACACTTTTGATAAGAAAATTTATGCGTCAGCTAATTAGAATTTGGACACAATTTTTATTACTGTTTTTGTGCATTGCTAATTTAACTATAATTTTAGGGTTAAGTAATGCACAGGCTGAATCCGTTAGTGTGCGCAGAATTAATAACAGTGACGGCCTGTCTCACTTTGACGTGCGAGATGCCATTGAAGACGACTTAGGGCGGATTTGGTTGGCCACAGCCAATGGCGTAAACATATATGATGGCTATGATTTTATTGTCCTACGCCACGAATTTGAAAATAACAATTCTCTTTCTGCTACCGATATTCAAAGCCTATATAAAGATAAGCAAAACAACATTTGGATAGGAACCTTAAATGGTGGCATCAATCATTATAATCAAAAAACTAATAAAATAACTCATTATACAATTGAAGGCGGCAAAGGACATGCATCCCATGAGAGGTTTAGCTTTTTTGAAGATAGCAACAATACACTTTGGGTTGGCAATCACAAAGGCCTTATTAAATATGATCGAGAAAATGACAAATTCACCCAAATTGAGCACGCTCCACAGGCTCATAAAAAATTACCTAATGATGCTATAAAAGCAATTGCCCAAACGGAAAAAGATTACCTTTGGCTCGGATTTGCCAATTCCGGCTTATGCAAATATTCTATTATTGAAAAAAAATGCAAATTACATCAACGCCTTGTCGCTGTCAAAGGCACATTAACCAGCAACCAAATAACAGCTTTACACGTTGATCGGAATAAAACTCTATGGATTGGCACTGCTGATAAAGGCATTAATCTGCTTAAATTTGGACAAAATGAATTTGAAAATTATGATTATGATTTTCTTGGCTCCTCAAAGTTCAATACTCAAGTTCCAAATGATTACGAAATAACCAGCTTCGATGAAGATGCCTCAGGCAACATATGGATTGGCACCAACAATGGTGGATTAAACAAATATGATATTGAAGTAGAAGAATTTAGCTACGTAATTTCCTCAGCCGCCGATGCCCATACCCTAAGCAGCAATAGCGTATCATTCATTTTTGTTGATAGTAATGATCGCATATGGGCAGGTTCGCCAGATTCTGGTGTAAGCACATTTACTGCCAGTGGCTCAAATTTCTCCCATTTCCGCCATGACCCTTTATTAAAACTTGGCCCTCAAGGTAATATCATTCTAAATTTTGCAGAAACAACCGATGGCACAATCTGGGTTGGGTCACGAAAAGGCTTGGATCGCTTCACTCCTTGGACAGAAGAATTTAAACCCTATTTAAATATAGGCGATGATATTGGCAATGAACATATCCGAAATATTCACAGCCTTCTAAGCATGGGAACAGAGCTATGGATTGGCACAAAAAACCAAGGCTTATTTAAATTTAATCCTTATGAGCAGACATTCAAAAATTGGAATTCTGTTTTCCATGACAATAAATTAAAAACTCTTAAAAATATCAACCACCTTTATAAAGATAAAGAAGACCGCATATGGATTGCAGAAAATCTTGGCCTATACTGGCTTCATGAAAAGACCGAGATATTAGAACCAGTTAAAATGTTACCGGAACATCTTTTTAGTGATCAAAAGACCATAAATGTAACCAGTTTTTATGAAGATCAAAAAGGCGTTCTTTGGATTGGCAC
>CAKMZG010000017.1:12356-20766 GCA_929200335.1 uncultured Alphaproteobacteria bacterium
TGGCACCTCGCAAAATCTATTGCGTTATAATATGGAGCAAAATATTTTTGAAATTTTCACCTACCAAGGATTTAAATTTCCAAATGTTAATGCCTTATATGAAGATAATAATAACCTATGGTTGGCGACCAACAATGGCTTATATCAAATAAATTATAACGAAGAGACCATAGAGAATTTTAGTGAAAGTTACGATTTTCCAAGCTCCCTATTATTTTCCTTATTACCTGACCAATTAGGCAATCTTTGGATTACCACCAATAATGGTTTGGTTAGATTTAACATGGAAAATAAGAAACTCGATGTTTTCACCCAACATGATGGCTTGCAAAGCAATGGTTTTAATCGCGGGGCCTATATACAAACCGATGCGGGCGCTATTTATATTGGCGGGGTAAATGGCTTTAATAAATTTGATCCCCAGGATGTTCAAGATCATTCTACATCAAAAACTTTATTGAGTGGTGAAGTTATTAGCCGCGATGGCAACACCCGCCAAATGAAAGTGGATGAAACTGGAATTCAATTAAAATATCAGCACGATCGAGTAGAGTTTAAATTCACGCCAATTCATTTTAAGAATCCTGCTGGCAACCGCTTTTCATACCGCCTCTTCAATTATGATACAGTGTGGCATGATGGTGTAGCAAGAAATGATCCGCGTATTGTCGCCTATGAAGACCTCCCCCCGGGCGATTACATTTTCACCCTACGAACTTCAGCTAACATAGGAGTGTGGAGCGCACCATCTTCAATTAAATTCAGCATTGCTGTACCCTTCTGGCAAACGTGGTGGGCCGTGTTGATCTATACTATTTTAGCAGCTGCTGTGGTTGCAGGTCTTATCGCTTGGCGCAATAGACACCTTACTCAAAAAGCTGCAAACCTTAAAAAAATCATTGAAAATAAAACTCAAGAAATTATCAATAAGAATAACGAACTTGAAGAACTTTTAGATTTTAGATCAAGATTTTATCGCCGCGCTGCTCATGAAATACGCACCCCTCTAACTCTTGTACAATTACCACTGCAAGAATATGTGACGGAAAAAATTAATGTTAGCGGTGGCGAATATGAGCATCAAAAAATAGGTGCACTGGTAATGGTTTTACGCAATATTCAGCGCTTAAAACGCATTACGGATCAAATGTTAAGCTACTCAAAAAACACATATGTCAGCAATGACGATTTGCAAATTATTGACTTGCGTTCAACCTTGTTGCCACTTTTAACAATGACCGAAAAAAATGCCGCAGAAAATGGCATTCGGTTTTTTTATGACGATATCCCGAAAGCTGCAGTAACATTAGACCGTGATGCTCTTGAGGATATAGTCGTGAATTTACTTTCAAATGCCATTAAATATACCAATTCTGGTGGCACTGTTATGTTTAATCTTCAATTAAGCAAAGATGCATTAAACATTGAGGTTCATGATACCGGTATAGGCATTTCTAAGAGTGAATTAGAAACCGTGTTCCAGCCATTCTTCCGTGGCGAGGATATTCACGATGACAATGGTTTTGGCGTTGGCTTGAGCGTGGTCAAAGAAAAAATAGAACGCAGTAAATCTAAAATCACTATGCATTCCATTAAAGATGAAGGTACAGAATTTATTGTTACAATGCCAATTTTATTACCAAGCATTGATGAATTATCAGAGTTACCAGACAATCTAAGTGCTATTGAATATTGGCCTACAAATACCCCTGCGGAAGAACGCCCAAGCCTCTTGGTAATTGAAGACGATTCTGACATGTGCACTTTATTACGCTCTATTCTCTCCACAGAATTTAATGTTAATCTCGTTAACAATTGCAAAGATGCGAAAAGTAGCATCACAGAAAAAACTTATGATGCTGTGCTAACTGATGCCCTATTGCCCGATGGTAGTGGCTTTGATTTAGTGATGCATTTTAGAGCGCAAGATGAAACTGCACACCTACCTATTATAATGCTGACTGCGCTTTCTGAAACTGAACCCATGGAACGCGCGTTAGAATTGGGCGTTGACGATTATGTGGTTAAACCATTTTCTTCAACAGAATTGTTATTGCGGGTAAAAAGCCACATCTCTAACCGAACCAGAGTCGGTCATTGGTGGCGCCAACAATCAAAGAGCGATTATAGCAGCATTGAAGAATCCACTGAAAAACTATCCACTCAAAGGGTTTTAAGTCCGAAAGATTCAACTTTCTTAGATATTCTTCGCAGTTATATTGAAGAACATGTAGGGGATTCCGACCTCACATTGCCAATTGCCGCAAAAGAAGTTGCCGTGAGTGAACGGCAAATTCAACGTAAGCTGAAAACACTATTAGACACCACATTCACAGAATATTTAACTGAAATCCGAATGCGTAAAGCTGCATCCCTGCTGGAAACAGGAATAACGGTGAAAGAAGTTAGCGCTTTGGTCGGTTATAATGATGCCAGCCATTTTGCATCCTTATTTAAAGAACGCTTTGGCGTGACCCCATCTAAATTTAAAAGTGGTGAATTGGAATCTTATCAATAGATAAATTCCTGCTGCGTTTAAGTTAATACACTTAAATGAGAACTATTAGCACAAATAAAAAAATCTATAACATCAACCTGAATTTATTTAGGTGCATGATGTTCTAAAGCCGCAATTAATCTTCTAAAATGCGCGCTTCTTCTACCAAAAGAATGGGAACACCATCGCGAATGGGATAAGCTAATTTAGCAGATTTAGAAATAAGCTCTTGATTTTCTGCATCGTATTCCAGCCCTGTCTTACGCACTGGACAGGCTAAAAGTTCAAGCATTTTAGGATTTATTTTTCGCTTTTTCATTAGAAATCTATAGATTAAAGTTTTTAGTTATATAGAAATAAATAAGTGATTTATCATCCTTTAACAAGACATACCGGCAAAACTGTTTTAGAATACGAATAAATCAACTTGAAACATATAGCATGTTACCCAAAGTTGGGCACTGGTTTTGGGAATAATGACATTCAACAATAAAGAGACAGAGCGGCTTATTAATCTATAGATAAGTGATGCGCTCTAGAAATAGCCATAGGTAACACATGTCTGAAGCATTGAAAGCACTCACCCCTTTTGCCTTATTATTCGTATTAATCATCCTCCTTTTAGGTCTATGGAATATGATGCGTGGAGGGTCAGCTAACCGTTCACAAATGCTCATGCGGTGGCGGGTATTTGCTCAATTCATCGCTGTTTTAATCATGGTAGGCGCATTGTATTTTGCGAGATAGGGAAACTTTACATGGTAATTTTAAATAAAATCTATACCAAAACTGGAGATGATGGCACAACTGCACTTGGCAATGGCGAGCGCCGGCTGAAATATGACGCTAGAATCGAGGCCTATGGCACGGTGGATGAGGCCAATGCATGCCTTGGCATGGCACGCGCTTATGCCAGTGATGATTTTCAAGAGCTTGATCAAATGTTAGCTCGCATTCAAAATGATCTATTTGATTTAGGTGCAGATTTAGCCCGCCCCATGGGGGATGAGGAAAGTGAAAAATCTAACCTCCGCATCATTGAAGCACAGGTTATACGCGTTGAAAAAGACATAGATGCCTTAAATAAATCACTCGATCCTTTACGTTCTTTCATCTTGCCTGGTGGCACAAAATTTGCCGCAGCATTGCATATGGCGCGCACTGTATCGCGACGCGCTGAGCGTCTGGCCGTAGAGTTATCACAGCAGCCTAATGAGCAGATTAATCCTGCATGCCTTCATTATATTAACCGTGTTTCAGATTTTCTATTTGTTGCCGCACGCTATGTAAACAATGGTGGCAAAGATGACGTTTTATGGGTTCCAGGCGAAAATCGTTAAATTTCTCTCCTTAATATAGGCTTTCTTGTGCGTATTTTTAAGCTGTCATGAAAAGGCCTTTTTCCATTGAAATGAATTAAAAAGAAATCTAGTACTGGGTGAATCATTTTTTAAAAGCATAATGGGGCAAACTATGCATAAAAAGGCAATCTGTATAAGTATTAAGGCAGTTCAATACAGCCTTTATATGGCTATAATTCTCTGTTTATTGGGCATGCAATTTGCTCAAGCCAAGGGAACTATCGTACCTGCTGGCAATCGCAATGCTGCACAACCTCCAATTGCCTATGGCGCAATTAAAAGAACCCAAGCAACTAACAGTACTTTTGAGAAAAAATATCAAAAGATATATGCTCTTTTGAAGCGTGATAAAAAGCTTATGGGTAAAATAAAAAAAGCGGCCAGCACTTATGGCATTCATCCCATTCATATCATCGGCGCTTTAGTTGGCGAACATACTTATAATGTGGATGCTATAGATCGCCTTCAAACCTATTATGTCAAAGCTGCCTCATATTTAGGGCAAGACTTAAGCTTCAAATATAAGGGGGAGAAAGTATCAAAATTTGTTAAACGCCCAGAATTTGCCAAATGCAAGCAATATAAAAGCAACTATGATTTATGGGAATGCCGCGAAGCCATTTGGAATTCAAAATTCCGTGGCAAAGTAGTAGGGGGTAAGGCTTACCCAAACAATCGCTTTGGTCGCATATTTTTTCAACCACTTTACGCCGGCCAAACTTTTGGACTGGGACAATTAAATCCGCTTACAGCTTTGAAAGTAACCGACATTGTATCCCGTAAGAGCGGTTATAGTAAGCTTACGGAAAAACGTGCTAGTGAAGTTTATAAAACCATTATGCACCCAGATAGCACCCTGCATTATATGGCTGCAATCATTCGACATTCTATTGATGTTTATAATCAAACGGCTGGCTTTGATATTTCACAAAATCCAGGCATTACTGCCACGCTTTATAATCTTGGCCATGTGCGCCATCGCGCCCGCCAATTGAAGGCAAAGAACCAAGCTTCCGGAACTTCAGTTTACCCGCAAGAAAACTACTATGGCTGGCTAATTAATCATAAATTAGATCATCTGATGCAGTTACTCTAGAGCTTGATGCATTTGTATGAATTCAAAATGCCGCTCTAGATTCCTTAATTGACGCGAATAGTTCTCATTTAAGTGAATTTACATAAACACTACACGTTCTAAGGCATCAAATTATGTAGTGCTATCCAATATTATTTTTATTTGCGCCACCTGATCAGGCGTTAGAGTTTTAATATCGCGGGCGATAATGTTAACCAATTCAGTCGCTTGAGGAGATAACCCGCCAGTATCAATGGTAATTTTTGGATGCGATAATTCTGCTAATGAAACCAAAGTTTCTGCTTCATCCCAGATCACATTGAAATAAGTAATAATACGTTGCAACATCGCCCATGATGGCTGCCCTCTATGGCCATGTTCAAGGGCAGAGAGATAGGCATTAGATATATTTAAGGCTTGCGCCATTTCTTTTTGAGTAATGCCGCGCTCGCCTCGCATTTCCCGCAATTTTTCACCCAATGGTGTCATCTTCCCCCCTTATATTTGCGAATACGCACATAAAGTGCACCCGTGCCACCATGGTAAACATGAGCATGACGAAACCCGTTGGTCAATTCAAGAAAAGGCTCATTTTGCAGCCATTGAGGAACCATTTGGCGCAGCACACCTTGACCTTGCACGCCCTTGCCTGTGATCACCAAAATGATGCTATTATTATTACGTTGCGCATTTTGTAAATAGCGCAACAGACTATGATAGGCTTGTTCTTGGGTCATACCATGAAGATCAATCTGCCCATCAATTGACATCCGTTTTTTAGCCAATTTCTTGGCAATTTTATCTTCCAATGGATGATGCTGAAACGGATTTTTATAACGTGGCTTATTAGATGAAACAGCAGGTTGACTTACTGCCACTCTAGCAATTAATGGCGTAGGTTTTGGTGGTTTTTTTCTAGTATTCGTTGTCTTTTGATGATCTAAGGTTGATGTAAATTCGCCCCAGAGATGCTCATCAGATAGTTGCTCAAAATCTGGCGACACCGCAGTCAAAGCACTTGGCTGATTTAATTGGCTAGATTGTTGGGCAATACCCTTGGCTTTGACAGGAGCTTTAGACTGCTCTGCCATAGCCACCTCCTCCAATGAATAAGCCTCATCCTCAATGAGGGCATATTCATCCATTGTCTGCTCATCCATCAAAGGCGCAGTACTATGTTTGGTGCGTGCAGGTTTCTGCCTTGCTTTTGGCTCCAGACTATCGACCACTCTTTGCCATAGGCTGCGATCTTCTGAGCTTAAACCAAGGGGAGCCTTAGCTTTGGATTTGCGTCCCATGGCTGATGTTATTTCCCAAGTGCTTTCATTCATATTAATTTAAAGCAAATGAAATAAGGCATCAATGGGCGATATGGCTAAAAGCTCTAAAATCTCGGCAGTAAGAGAAAAAAGTCAGCATTATGTTTAATATGGCCTGCAATTTCACCAGCACCCTTACTGCAACCAATAAAAAGATCCCCTCGGGCTTCCCCCACAATGGCTGAACCTGTATCTTGTGCAATCATTAATTGGTTGAAATTACGCTTCTCGGAATATAATGGCTGATTTATTGAAATCCATATGGGCATTCCATAGGTATGCCATTCTTTATCAACAGCCATAGATCTGCGCGGAGTTAAAGGCACATCTGCGGCACCAACAGGCCCTTGAGTCGGATCAATATCCAAAACCTCTTGAAAGAAAATATAGGATTGGTTTAATTCCATTAAATCCATTGCTTCATCGGGATGCTCATGAAGCCATTGCTTAATGCTCTGCATGGAAACATTTTCAGGCGTTAATTCTTCCCATTCCAATAATATACGACCAATAGCAGTAAAAGGATGACCTGTTTTACCAGAATATTTCACTCGCATAACAACATTGCCATTATCGTTTAATAATAAGCGAGCTGAACCTTGAATGTGGATAAAAAACACCTCCACATAGCTTTCCAAATAGACAAGCTCTAACTCCTTGCCCTCTAAAAATCCACCATTGATAGCCGCACGATCAGGGTAGGTCTCAATACCATTATCTGTTTTTCGACCAAATATAAAAGAAGGATCCATATCCGAAGGGCGATTATCATTATTTAGACTAATCAGATCTGCCGGGCGTTTATATAATGGAATGCTAAATTTATCGGTTTTAGTCAAACTGGCTCTAATTTCAGGCTCATAATAGCCTGTTACAAAGCCACAAGTTTCACTTTCTGGCGTAATAATATGTGGTACAAAATATTTCTCAAAGAATATTCGAGCGTCTTTTGGTGTTTGAATATCAAGCGATATTGCATATTCAGCAATACGCAATAAAGCTTCTGAATCCACTTCAAATTTCTTGGTAGGATAAGGGGCTTTCAGCATATGTCGCGCTGTAGTTAAAAATGCTTTAAAAGCTTGAAGATGGTCATCTTCATACCACCCAACAAGTTCGTTAAATACAGTTGGGGATAGTTGGTTTTTGGTCATTCTTATTCCTATTCAAACCGCCCCAAATTTACTTATATTTTAATCAGTTTTTATTATAATTATAATTATTAATGTTAACTATGGCTAATTATTACGTTGCAATCAATAACCAATTAGGATCATGCGACGCTAGCGCACGCGCAAAAGTCCATTCATCTATTGTCTCAACAACTTGATTTGGATCACCATCAATAATCTCATCATTACTATCTGCAACAGCACTAATCATCTCAGTGACAAATTTAACTGTAATCTGTGCTTCACCGTTTTCAATGAGGGCACTAGTAAACTTAGCTTCATTAATACCAATGAAGTTAGAAATCATAGTTTCACCGCGTGCATTACGCTCTTTTATTGCATTTAAGAATTCTTCATATACATCTTTAGACAGTAGTGATTTTAATGTCTGTTGATCGCCTTCAGCAAAGCTGTTGATTATCATCTCATAAGCTGCGGCTGCCCCTTGTAAAAATTGTTCTGGGTCAAATCCATTATCTTCTTGATATATAGCCTTTAAACCTTTGTTTAATTTAGTTCGCGAAGAGGCAATTTGATTAATCTTACCAAAGACAATATCCTCTTGGCTTTCTTCTTGTTTATGTCCAGGCATAACAACAACATTATCATTAGCCTCAACTTGCTCAGCTGAACGAGGGTTAGCCTCATACCCTTTAGGAATATGCTTTGGTGGCCCTTGATGGCCTGTTCTAGTACCCAAAACATTACGCAGTTTCATAAAAATAAATACTGCTACAATCAAAGGAACTAAAGTACTGAGATCAAAAAAATCCATGGGTGCGCCAATTCTAGAATTTCAAATAGGTTTAAAATTGAGTTGAAAATACCCCTCAATAGGTTTCATTTCTATATATAGGGTTATAAAGAAGAAACTTCAAACGGCAAAATGACATAGAAAGATTTTTTTTAATATTTTGAGCGTAAAACCTACTATTTTAAAGAATAAGACCTTTGCATAATAAGAATTTTGTTGCACTGAATAGAAG
>CAKMZG010000017.1:20776-22167 GCA_929200335.1 uncultured Alphaproteobacteria bacterium
GAATAGAAGATAGCAAAGCGAGAACCGCAGAATATAAGGAAATATTTGAGGATCAGAGCAAATTATTGACGTATTCAGGCACGAAGTGTCTTCAGGCGATAAAAGGCTATTATGCAAAGGTCTTAGAATTATGATAAAGCAAACTCTACTGCCGCGTAATTTCACGCTGAGCACCAAAACCGTTATCATCATCAATATCCTGCATTTGGTCGGACACCTGCTTATCTACATTACAGCTTTGTATAGCGGCTGCTCTGGCAGTTTTGAAACAATTTTGCTTAGAAGAGCAATATTTGTTCTCAGTTTTTTGAAACGACATAATGCCCATGGTTTTTGAATCACTAAATACCGCATCACATTTCAAAAGTATCTCAACAAACAACCCCCTATCGAAGGATGCCTCCACTGTGGGTATCGAAAAATCAGCCTTTGCAGTGAATGTTGACAAAAACAGGGTGAAAAACACGGCGAGTGATAAGATCAGTCTTTTTTGCATATAAATTTATATCGTTCTGATTATTGCGCTCGAAGCGATTCATATTGCTGCACTTTCAATAGAACATCATGCACCTAAGCTAACTCACTTAAGCGCTAAACGCGCTAGCACACCGAAACAATGATTTTTATCCCACCATTGGTTGCCCATTAAAAATCAAAAATTACTGCGTGACAGTACCAGAGATTATTATTGGTAAATCATAATAAACGAGCACATGACCCTAAGTTATATTTTAAATTACACCCAAGTAAGAATACAAACCATTAGCAATTAAACAAAACAGCCCCTTCATTAAGTAGTACCTATAAGACAATTGGTTAAACCAATTTACATAGAAAAAAATACTTAAGTATAGTTTTAAATATCAATATTCTATGATATTTATAGTTATATTACGTTAGGGAAGAAATGTCACGTAAAAAATTTATTTTAGTCACTCAATTGGGGGATGAATTTCCATATTGACCACTTTATTAAAGCAGTTGAATAATCCAGCCCCCAATTGAGTCAGACCCCAGCGCTCAAGCGCATATACGCGCTATATCGCCTAGTGCGTGTAGCGTTTAGGTGGTTGAACCTAAACGAGAACTATTCGCACAAATAAAGGAATCTAGAGCGGCGCTTTGAATTCACATAAGCGCATCAAGCTCTAGAGTAACAAGCAGCGATTTTTCGCGTCCCAAATCTTTTATTGCTATGGATTACCTAAAGAAGCCACATAAATTTAGTGTAGATGACATAGTCACACTGCTTAGCTAGCGCGGAAAGAGTTTAAAGCGGCATTTTGAGTACATTCAATTACATCACGTTCTATCGTGAAATTTAAATCTCTGAACGAATTTCATCTATTTAATTTAGTACGTTAAATTTTAGGCCATTAGGTGATATTAGA
>CAKMZG010000018.1:0-18500 GCA_929200335.1 uncultured Alphaproteobacteria bacterium
GCGCTAGCCCCGCCAACATAGCGATAAAGTGGCAGACCACATGATTCAGCAGCCGCTTGAGCAATCGCAAGGGATACGCCCAAAATTGCATTTGCGCCAAGACGACTTTTGTTTTCTGTGCCATCAAGTTCACAAAGAATACCATCCAATTTTAATTGGTCTTCAGCATCCATGCCGCCAATGGTATCAAAAATTTCGCCATTGATGTTTTCAATTGCATTTTGAACGCCTTTACCAAGGTAACGGGATTTATCGCCATCACGCAACTCAACAGCCTCATAAGCGCCCGTTGAAGCGCCGGAAGGCACAGCAGCACGCCCCAATGCACCATCTTCTAAAAGAACATCAACTTCCACTGTAGGATTACCACGGCTGTCTAAAATTTCTCGGGCTAAAATATCAACAATTGCACTCATTTTTAATCTTTCCGGTTAAGTGATTTAGAAACTCTTATAAAAGAGTTTTGTTACAGTTTTTTAGAGATGGCATCATAAGCCATCAAAGTTTCTAATAAGCCTTCCATCTCATCAATTGGCACCATATTAGGGCCATCTGATGGGGCGTTATCGGGGTCTTCGTGGGTTTCAATAAAGAGACCAGCAACGCCAACAGCAACAGCGGCGCGCGATAATGTAGCAACAAATTCACGCTGACCACCTGATGAGCCGCCTTGGCCACCCGGTTGTTGCACCGAATGGGTTGCATCAAAAATTACAGGTGCGCCCATATCTGCCATAATCGGCAGAGAACGCATATCAGAGACAAGCGTATTATAGCCAAATGATGCGCCGCGCTCAGTCAACATTACATTTGAATTACCGCTTTCAACCACCTTATCTAAGACATTCTTCATGTCCCATGGTGCTAAAAACTGGCCTTTTTTGACATTGATTACCTTACCAGTATTTGCGGCTGCAATCAGTAGATCAGTTTGACGACATAAAAAAGCTGGAATTTGCAAGATATCAACATAGGGAGCAATTTCTGCAATTTGTTCTTCTGTATGAACATCAGTAATCACAGGCACATTGTAATGCTCACGCAAATCGGCAAAAATCTCTTTTGATTTATCTAAACCAAGACCACGTTGACCTTTTAAGCTGGTGCGATTGGCTTTGTCATACGATGATTTATATACCAAACCAAGTCCAAGCTTTTGGCAGATTTCTTTTAAGCGGCCAGCGATATCGAAGGCATGATCACGGCTTTCTAACTGGCAAGGTCCTGCTATTAATGAAAATGGTGCACTATTTGAAAAGACAACTTTTGGTTCTCCATCCAAGGTTACAGTAGCGTTTGTCATAATTTTCCTATTTTTTAGTTACATCAGTAAATGAAAGAACAAAGCCCTGTCCCTCACAGGGTGGAATAATAAGCTTTGTAACAGATGTAGTTTCAATGCGCTTGTAATCATTCCCATTTTGTTTGGCAAGCCTGAGAAGAACATCTAAGCCATTTACTGCAATTTCAACACAATAGGCTTTTAGTTCATTGCCTTGAGGTGCTGCATATCCATAATGGGCTTCAAATGCTTGTGGGGTTAAAACAGCCAATTGAGCATTTCCCAATTGATATTGAAATTCTGTTTCATCAGCTAAAACACCGCAGATCTCATTTAAATAAGCCTCATGTTCAATTGGATTGTCGGCAATTAATGTAATCCCCGTTACACCCATTGCTTTATTGGGGTGTTTGGAAATTGGTGCATCCTTTAGACTTGGCACATTGTAGCGCTCAAGAGTGAAGGCGCTAAATCGCTCATTAGCCTTATCAATTGCAAAAGCACCTTTGAAAGAATAGGTGCAATCATCACCATCTTTGGTTTTACCCGGACGTGAAAATTCAAACAAACGCTCATAGCCATAACTGGTTTTAACAAAATGATCATAATCGCGCTCGGCATCATTGGTTGAAAAGGCTATGATTGAAAACCCATCATCGCCCACCAATTCACGATATTGCTGATCTTGCCTTACAAAAGGAATGCCCTTGTCAAAGCTCGCTTGATAAACCTCATAATCTTTTATGGCCAAAGGCTCAAGATAAGTTTCATTATCAAACCAACTGCAAGCATTTTCGGTACAAAAAGGATGCAGGCCTATGGGCGCTACTTGAAACCCCAATGCTTCATAGCGCTTGCGTGCAATATCCAAAGAGGCAACTGGCAAAACCAAATGGTCGATTGAGCGTCCTTTGAGTTCTGCCATAATTGTCATTCTGTTCCATTTGATTTTATATTATATTGTCTCAAGTTGGCGGCAACGCAGATAAAAATACAGCGGTAAAGCAAGGGATAATCCTACAAAACAGCCAGCTGGCAATATCAACCACCATTGCTTAATAGTTTTCTGTTTAGCATCAAAGTAAGCCCAAACCCAAAATACGCCAATTGATATCATTATATCAGCAGAGAATCCACCTGCCGCACCGTTTGCAAATAAGCCAACAATAAATTTTTGAATATCAATACCATTTTCCAATAAAAAATAGGTAAAAAAAACCCAAGGAACTATGGTGCCAATAATGCATGCAATCATGTAAAATCGTTTTAGGTTCATTTTATCAGCCATTAATCATCATTATACGAGAACACTACACCTTTTTTATAATCAATTACTATTAGTCTAATCAAAGAAAACTGAATAAGTAGTTCCAAGTTAAGCGTTTATCAAATCTAAACCAATCTACTTTGTGTCAATGCCGCCTCAATAAACGATGAGAACAATGGGTGTGGCTCAAATGGGCGAGATTTTAACTCTGGGTGATATTGCACACCAATAAACCAAGGGTGATCATCGCGCTCTACCGTTTCAGGCAATACACCATCAGGAGAAAGCCCCGCGAAATTTAACCCACATTTTTCTAAACGTTGAACATAATCAATATTTACCTCATAGCGATGGCGATGGCGCTCACTAATCGTAGTTGAATCATAGATCTCAGCAATTTTACTGCCTTCTTTTAAGCTAGCCTCATATGCACCAAGGCGCATAGTACCGCCCAAATCGCCATTATTCATGCGCTTTTCAAGTGCATTGCCTTTTAACCATTCGGTCATCAAACCTACAACAGGTTCTGTGGTCTCTCCAAATTCACTGCCACTTGCATGCCAAGGCAAATTCCAAAGAATGGTATTTTATTCTCACGGGCATATTTTACCGCTGCAATCTTGCCCTCAGTGCCACGCTCACCAAATCCGCCAGGCACCAAAATACCATGGACATGTTCAAGATGTGCACCCACATTGTCATCTTTAAATTTATCCGATTCAATCCAATCAAGATTAACCTTAACCCCATTGGCAATGCCGCCGTGCGTCAGTGCTTCAATTAAAGATTTATAGGCATCTTTAAGAATGGTATATTTACCCACAATACCAATGGTAACCTCACCCTCTGGGTTATGGATTTTATGGGAAATTTCATCCCAAATTTCCATATTTGGTTCATCATTAACATCAATACCAAAGGATTCTAAGACTTGTTTATCAAGACCCTCTTTATGATAAGCCATCGGCACATCATAGATAGAACCTGCATCAAGGGCTTGAATAACTGCACCTTCGCGCATGTTGCAAAAGAGTTCTAATTTACGGCGTTCCGCTTCAGGAATCTCACGATCAGCGCGGATAAGCAAAATGTCGGGTTGAATCCCGATAGAGCGCAATTCTTTCACAGAGTGTTGTGTTGGTTTGGTTTTCAATTCACCTGCAGCTGCGATATAGGGCATCAAGGTTAAGTGTAAATAAATGCAATCACCGCGTGGCAATTGATTACCTAATTGGCGAATGCTTTCAAAGAATGGCAAGGCTTCAATATCACCAACGGTACCACCAATTTCGCAAAGTACGAAGTCATAATCTTCATTGCCATCAAGCACGAATTCTTTAATTTGATCTGTTACATGAGGAATAACCTGCACTGTGCCGCCAAGATAATCACCGCGACGCTCTTTGGTGATAATATCTTGATAAATACGACCTGTGGTAATGTTATCTTGTTGATTAGCAGCACGCCCAGTAAAGCGCTCATAATGGCCTAAATCTAAATCAGTCTCAGCACCATCATCTGTTACGAAACACTCTCCATGTTGAATGGGTGACATTGTACCTGGATCAACGTTGAGATAAGGGTCTAACTTTCTCAATCGAACTTTATAACCACGTGCTTGTAACAAAGCACCTAATGCTGCGGAGGCTAGCCCTTTACCAAGTGAGGATACCACGCCGCCTGTAATAAAAATATATCGCGCCATGGGGTTATATCTTATCCTCATTATTTATGATTCGCACGGGTATTTTTCCTTATCCAAAGGTTATTCATATAAATATGATATCCATATAAGCATGGTATTCATGTAATTAAGTATGGTGCATAAAAAAACGCCCCGTTTTGATTTGGGGCGTTTTATAAAATCAATTACTCATTCTCAAAAACCTAATTATTGGGAACACCATCATCAGGTTGTTTTTGAATTTGCTCTAAAATTGTTTTGCTTTTAGTGCCCTCACCCTCAGAGCCTGATGGAGCAACTGATTCTTCAGCAGCACGATCCAAAACACCGGAAGGAGAAGTATTTACTTTTGCAACGATTGATAGGCTAATGGTTGTCACAAAAAAAGCGACGGCCAAAATTGCAGTTGTGCGTGTTAGCGCATTTGCAGCACCGCGTGATGACATTAATCCACCGCCGCCGCCAGAACCACCACCTATACCAAGTGCACCGCCTTCAGAGCGTTGCATCAGCACTAGGCCAATAAGCACTAAAACCACCATTAAATGAATAACAATCAGTACAGTTTCCATTTTAAATCCTATGTGCAGACATTCCTTTTGCCCGATATATAATGAACTAACGTTCTATATTCAAAGGCAATGTCGCGTTTAATCCAACATTGTTTCTCTCATTGAAGTTCTTCTAGCCTCAATTTCAAAAAAAAACAACAATGCAAAACAAATAATTCGCTCTAAATTAAATTAAAGAATTGTAAGCCTCGCAAATTCCTAAAAAATCATCGGCCTTAAGGCTCGCGCCGCCCACAAGCGCACCATCAACATTTGCAACGCCCATAAGCTCAACCGCATTGCTTGGCTTAACAGAACCGCCATAAAGCAGGCGCATTTTTGCACCCTCACCTTTAAAGCGTTCGATCAATTGCTCACGCATCATTTTATGCACTTCTTCAACATCACCAGCCGATGGTACTAAGCCCGTGCCAATTGCCCAAACAGGCTCATAGGCCACCATCACATTTAAAGCTGTTGCGGCATTGAATAGAGAATCTTGCAGTTGAGCCTGAACCACTTCTAGTGTCTTGCCTGTTTCGCGTTCTGCTTGGGTTTCGCCAACACAAACAATTGCAGTAAGACCAGCGCTCACAACAGCTTCAGCTTTTTGACGCACAACATCGCTTGTCTCACCATGATCAGCACGGCGCTCTGAGTGGCCTACAATGATATCTGTAGCGCCAACATCCTTCAATTGCATTACTGAAAGATCGCCTGTATGCGCACCACTCTCATTCCAATGGCAATCCTGCGCGCCAATTTTTATTCCGCCGTCGTTTTTATTTCCGTCGATCAAAAATTCAGAAGCAGGATAAATCAGTGTAACGGGTAGGCATAAAAGCGTATCAACCTTGCCCTGCAAGCTCTCGCCATAGCCTTCTTGTATTTTTTGCACTTCACCTAATGAGGCTAGCGTTCCATTCATTTTCCAATTACCCGCCACGATTGGCTTAATACCAGGTGTCATTGTGTTCCATTCCCTATTTCAATTTAATTTGCATCAATTCGTAACCTGCGCCTTTCAATAAATCAACGATTTACTGAAGTTTTTATAGATAAGACTCGCCGCTCTCTTGAAGCTGTGGCCTAGATGGGCTATTGGCTAAAGTTACACTTATTATGTCTATAAACATGGAGCAGGCAAACAACAATGTTAGAGTTACTTAGATCAGCGGTTGGCAGTTGGGTTGCCAAAATTTTCATTGGTATTTTGATCGTGGGATTCGCCATTTGGGGCATCGCTGGCGATGTTTTAACAACCAATTCTTCTTCAGCAGTGATTACTGCTGGTAAAAGCAAGGTTTCAATCCTCGATTTTCGCCGCCAATATGACCGCATCATAGATGTGTTTTCTGCGCAATTTGGCCGCCGTCTCACACGCGAAGAGGCCAAAAATTTTGGTTTAGAAGATAACTTGATCAGCCAAATGCGCGCCGAAACGGTTATGGAGGAAAAAGCCCGCCAAATTAACATCGGCATTTCTGAAGATCAATTAGCTCGTGAAATCGCACGTAATCCAGAATATAAAGATGTAACGGGTAAATTTAGTAAATCACGTTTAGAGCTGATCCTGCGCTCAACTGGCAAAAGTGAAGCGCAATTCTTACGTGATCAAGAAGCCAAAGCAAAACGTGAGCAATTAAGCCGTGGTTTATTGGCTGATATTTCAGCTCCAAACGCGTTTATAGAAGCATCAAAGCAATATTTAGGTGAAAAACGCACTGTGGATATCATCACCATTTCAAAATCTGACATCGGTGTGATTGCTTTGCCGACAGATGCGCAGATGTCTGAATATTTCGAGAAAAACAAAGCACAATATAAAGCGCCAGAATATCGCAAAATCACCATTGTTAAATTGGCTCCAGAGACAATTGCCGATGAAAGTGTTGTAACAGATGAGCAAATTCAGCAAGAATACGAAGCCTCAATGAGTAAATATTCAACACCTGAAAAACGCAACATTCAGCAAGTTGTCTTTAAAGATCAAACAAGCGCTGATGCTGCTCTTGAACAGTTATCGGCTGGTTCAAGCTTTGAGGAATTGATGGAAGCACAAAAAATCACCAAAGAAGATGCAAGTCTTGGTCTTTTGACAAAGAAAGCAATTCCTGATCCAAAGCTTGCAGAAGAAGCCTTTAAACTATCTTTGAATACGCCAAGCGGTATTATTGAAGGTAAATTTGGCCCTGTTATCGTCCGCGTAACAGAAATTGCTGAGGGCAAAACAACACCCCTTGAAGATGTCAAAGCTGAAATTCGTAAGGAATTAGCATCTCGCTCTGCATCAGATGAAATCGAAGGCGTATATAATACAATTGAAGATGCGCGCGCGGGTGGTGCGACACTTGTTGAAGCTGCTCAAAAAGCTAAATTAAAAACCATTACAATTGACGCTGTCGATGCATCTGGTTTGGACAAAGATGGCAAAAATATATCAAACATCCCTGCTCAGCAAGCGCTATTGCAAGAAGTATTTAAAACCGACGTTGGTATTGAGGCCAGTCCTGTAGATATTGATCTTGGAAGCTATGCTTTTTACGAAGTCTTAGACATTGAAGAATCTCGAGATCGCAAGCTGGACGAGGTTAAAGACCGAGCGACTGCGGATTGGCAAGCACAAGAAACCACCCGCCTATTGGATGAAAAGCAAGCCGATTATAAAAAGCAAATTGAAGAAGGCAAAGCTTTGGCTGAACTTTCAACAAATGTTCAAAACATCGGCCCATTTAAGCGCACTGATAGCTTAGAAACCCTATCTCAAGAAGCTGTATTACAAAGCTTTGCCACCAAATTAAATGTTGCATTTGTATCAAAAGGTGATGATGCAAACACCCGCGTTATAGGCATTGTGAAAAACATTGAAGCAGCATCTGAAGGCGATGTAACCATCACTGAAAGTCAACAAGAGCAATTAAAAGCACAGGTACGCAATGAGTTATTTGGAGAGTTAATCAAACAATTGGGTGATGATGTTAATGTTAAAGTTAATCTAAACAACATTAATGCAGCCTTGAATCTATAATTATATTGGGGATTAAAATGGAGTTTAAATCCTATATTCAAAAAATTGCTGATGGCACTACCCTCACCTTTGAAGAAGCTTCACAAGCGTTTAACTTAATGATGTCTGGTGAAGCTACCCCCAGCCAAATCGGTGGTTTCTTAATGGCATTACGAGTGCGCGGGGAAACAGTTAATGAAATCATGGGCGCTGTTACCACTATGCGCCAAAAAATGTTGCCGGTTAATGCACCTAAGGATGCCATTGATATTGTAGGAACTGGTGGCGATGCCTCTGGTTCTTATAATGTGTCTACCTGTGCGGCATTTGTAGCGGCAGGCGCTGGCATTCCCATTGCAAAACATGGCAATCGTGCGCTCTCATCTAAATCAGGTTCAGCAGACGCTTTAATTGCCCTTGGTATTAATGTAGATATCGACCCATATGCTATTGAAAAATGCATTAAAGAAGCTGGTCTTGGCTTTATGTTTGCTCCCATGCACCATAGTGCTATGCGTCATGTGGGGCCAAGCCGTGTAGAGCTTGGCACTCGTACAATTTTCAACTTTTTAGGCCCCCTTTCTAATCCTGCATCGGTTAAATCTCAATTGATTGGTGTATTTTCACCCGAATGGGTTGAACCTATTGCAGAAAGTTTGCAGAAATTAGGCTCCGAAAACCTCTGGGTCGTCCATGGCGATGGTATGGATGAAATAACGGTAACAGCTGAAACTCAAGTCTGTGAGTTGCGTGATGGTAAATTGAACTCATTCACCATTACTCCAGAAGATGCTGGCGTATCACGCCATGACTTTGCAGCCCTTAAAGGTGGTTTGGCAGAAGAGAATGCCATTGCTTTGAAAAAAGTACTTGAGGGCGAGAAAAATGCCTATCGGGATATTGTTGTAATGAATGCTGGCGCTGCAATTTACATTGCCAATAAAGCCGATAATTATTTCGACGGCTGTAGAATGGCAGAGCAATCAATTGATGATGGCAAAGCCTTAAAAGTGCTTGAAGGTGTTGTTAAAATCTCCAACGATACAGCAACAAAAGAGGCAGCAAAATGACCGACACCGCAAAAAATGCTCCAAAAGAAGATGTGCTAAAAAAAATCGAAGCCTATAAGCGTGTGGAAATAAAAGAACAAGAAGAAGCTCTGCCCCTCAATGCTTTAATCGATGAATTAGCGCTCTCTAATGTCACGGCACCTCGTGGCTTTATCAATGCATTGTTACATAAACAAGCAGAGGGAAAAGATGCATTAATTGCAGAAATAAAAAAGGCCAGCCCTTCAAAGGGATTAATTCGAGAAGATTTCAACCCACCAGCACTTGCAAAAGCTTATGAGGATGGTGGGGCTGCTTGTCTTTCAGTTTTAACAGATACCCCCTCGTTTCAAGGCCGTCCAGAGTTTTTAAAAGCAGCACGCGATAATGTATCCTTGCCGTGTCTGCGCAAAGATTTTTTATTTGAGCCTTATCAGGTTTATCAATCAAGACTTTGGGGTGCTGATTGCATTTTGCTCATTATGGCTTGCTTAAGTGATGAAAAAGCCTTGGAATTAGAAAAAATAGCCCATGACCTTTCTATGGATGTGTTGATTGAAGTACATGATGAGGAAGAGATGGAACGGGCAAAACGCCTTTCATCTAACCTACTGGGCATTAACAACCGTAATCTAAAAACCTTTGAAACCAGCTTAGAGACTTCAAAGCGCTTGGCCTCAATGGTTGAAGAACGCCATATTTTAGTATCTGAAAGCGGTCTATTTACCCGCGAAGACTTAAATCAGATGAATGCCCATAATATTTCAACTTTTTTAATTGGCGAAAGTCTTATGCGCCAAGATGATGTCGTAAGTGCAACCAAAACTCTTTTAGCTAGGAATGCAGCATGAGTGATAAACTCACCCATATCGATGATGCGGGCAAAGCAAATATGGTGGATGTCTCTGAAAAAGCCGAGACTTCCCGCATGGCGATTGCTACAGGCTCTATCAAAATGCATGTCGACACACTGCAACATATTCTTTCAAACACCAATAAAAAAGGCGATGTTATAGCCACTGCGCGCATTGCAGGCATTATGGCCGCGAAGAAGACGAGCGATCTCATCCCTCTTTGCCATCCTTTGATGTTGAATAAAATTGGCATTGAAATTGAAGCAGATCATGATTTACCAGGTCTACGCCTAGAAGCTACAGCAAAAGTATCAGGCAAAACCGGCGTTGAAATGGAAGCTCTTACAGCTGCATCTGTAGCATGTTTAACCATCTATGACATGGCAAAGGCAGTTGATCGCGGCATGGTTATCGGTGATATAGGCTTAAAAGAAAAACTGGGTGGAAAATCTGGCCATTGGGTACAGAGCTCAAATACAACTAAATCCAGTGACGAACCAATTGGGACATAGATTATGGCGCTCTTGCCAGTTGAACAAGCTTTAGAGAATATACTTGCAGGCACTTCACCTAAAAAAGAAGTAATCCTTCCCCTTATTCAAGCTGGTGGCAGGGTCTTATCACAGGATTTAAAAGCCCAGCGCACCCATCCCCCATTCAATGCATCTGCCATGGATGGATATGCCGTAAATAACAATGATATTAAAGACTTACCTTCGACTTTGAAAGTGATAGGTGAAGCATCTGCTGGTGGGGCATTTGACGATAAAATTCAATCTGGCGAAGCTGTTCGCATTTTTACGGGCGCTCCTGTGCCTGAAGGTGCTGATTGTATTGCTATTCAGGAAAATTGCAATCGTGATGGTGATATGGTCACAGTCTTAGAAGACGCGCCTCAAGGTAAATTCATCCGCCCCATGGGTTTGGATTTCACCAAAGGCGATATCGGCTTAAAAGTTGGTCGCCAACTTGATTCCAATGCCCTTGCCCTAGCTGCGAGTATGAACCACGCAGAACTACCTGTTTATACAAAACCAAAGGTGGCAATTTTAGCCACAGGCAGCGAATTAGTCTATCCAGGAGAAACTCCAAGTGCCGATCAGATCATAGCGTCTAATACTTATGGCATTGCGCATATCATTCGTGAGAATGGTGGCGAAGTTTTGGATATGGGCATCATAAAAGATGAATTGGATACATTAAAAGAAACAATTTTATCAGCCCTAGAGCAAGGTGCCGATATTATTGTAACCTTAGGTGGTGCTTCAGTTGGTGATTATGATTTGGTGCATCCCGCCTTTACTCAACTGGGGGCTGAGTTTGCCTTTTGGAAAGTAGCCATGCGTCCTGGAAAACCTCTCATGTTTGGCACAATCAATGGTGTCAAAATTTTGGGTCTACCAGGAAATCCCGTGTCTTCTCTTGTTTGTGGTGAAGTCTATTTAAAACCACTAGTGTTGAAATCTTGTGGTTTACCCTATGAAAATCTCACCAAACAAGCCTTTACAAAAACATCATTGCAAGAAAATGATCAACGACAAGATTACATGCGTGCCTATGCCAGCATTAACAATGGACAAATTGAGGTTGAGGCTTTTTCCCGTCAAGATAGCTCCATGCTAAAGACCCTATCTGAGGCGAATTGCTTGCTCATACGACCTCCCTATGCAAAGTCGCTGGAGATTGGTGAATCTTGTGAAATACTGCCCATAGGATTAATCAATTAATGGAATTTCCAACCCCACTTATTCCTGCAATTTTAGAAAAACGCTATAAGCGTTTCTTAGCGGATGTTCGTGTGTTGGAAGGTGAAATGGCGGGCGAAACCATTACCGTACATTGCCCAAACCCCGGTTCTATGATGGGCCTTAAAGATGAAGGAAATCCTGTTTGGATTTCAGACAGTCAAAACCCAAAACGCAAATTGCGCTATACTCTCGAGTTGATGGAAGTGACCCTTGAAGGCCACAAAACCCTTGTGGGCATCAACACAAATTGGCCAAACAAACTTGGGTTTGACGCTATTTCAAAGGGTTTGATTAAAGAATTATCTGGTTATGACCATATGAAGCGTGAGGTTAAATATGGTGAAAATTGTCGCATTGATATTCTACTCTTTGATGATCCACTGCGTGAGACCAAAAAGCCGAATTGCTATGTAGAGATTAAAAATGTTCATTTAATGCGGGAGCGAGGATTGCATGAATTTCCTGACAGCGTAACCTCTCGCGGGGCTAAGCACCTCAATGAACTAGGCAATATGGTGGAATTGGGACATCGTGCAGTTATGTTATTTATCATCCAACGTGAAGACGGCGATAAATTTAAATTAGCACGCGATATTGATTCCAAATATGGCGCAGCCTATGATGAGGCCATCAAACGCGGCGTAGAATCTTATGCAATTCGTTGTAAAATAACCCTAAATGGTATCGAGGCATTGGATATGATAGAAATCAAGGAATAATCCGCTTGTTTTTCTGCCCCATTCTTAATATTGATTACATATGACACATTATCTTAATACAATAGACGCACCACTGCGTAATACAGGCCACATCAAATTACATACTAAGGATGAGTATGCAATGATGCACAAGGTTTGCCAATTAACAGCCACTTGCTTGGATCAAGTATCACACATGATTAAGCCTGGTGTTACCACTGAAGAAATCGATGAATTTGTCTATGAATTTGGTAAACAACACAACGCATCCCCAGCGCCATTGAACTATCGCGGTTATCCAAAATCATGCTGCACGTCAATCAATCATGTGGTTTGCCATGGTATTCCTAACAAGAAGCCTCTGCGTGAAGGTGACATTGTAAATGTTGATGTTACCTATGTTTTAGATGGCTGGCATGGTGACAGTAGTCGCATGTATCCCGTTGGCACAATCAAAAGAGCGGCTGAACGCTTGATTGAAGTAACCTATAAATCTCTCATGATTGGCATTGAAGAGGCAAAGCCTGGAAATCGCATGGGCGATATTGGTGCTGCCATTCAAGAATATGCCGAAAGCGAACGCTGCTCTGTGGTTACTGATTTTTGTGGACATGGTGTAGGCCGCTTATTCCATGATGCGCCAAACGTGTTGCACTATGGCAATCGTGGTGAAGGTATCGAAATGCGTTCCGGCATGATTTTCACCATTGAGCCAATGTTAAACTTAGGCCGCCCAGATGTGAAGGTCTTACGAGATGGCTGGACAGCCGTTACTCGCGATCGCTCACTTACCGCTCAATATGAACATACTGTTGGTATAACAGATGAAGGTTGTGAGATTTTCACTCTTTCTCCCTCCGGGTATACCCTTCCCCCTTATATTAGAGGTGATTAATGTCGGAAAAAGGTTTTGAGGAGGACAAAGCCAAACTTCCGCACTATCACGGGCATAGACAGCGTCTACGTGACAAATTTAATGCCCATGGTGAGGCTCCCCTTGCTGATTACGAACTCTTAGAGCTTTTGTTGTTTCGCTCGATCCCTAGGCGCGATACCAAGCCGATTGCAAAAAAGCTTATTGATCATTTTGGCTCTCTTGCTGAAGTATTGGGCGCTGGCAAAGCTTTACTCTGTGAAATTGATGGTATTGGCGAGGCAACAGCGACTGATCTTAAAATTATTGCAGCAAGCGCCCAACGTATGCTCAAGGGACAATTGCGCGGCCGTCAAGTGCTGTCCTCATGGTCTGATTTAATCGACTATTGCCGCGCAGCTATGGCTTTTGAAACGCGTGAACAATTTCGTATCCTATTTTTGGATAAAAAAAATGCGCTCATTGCTGATGAGGTTCAACAAACAGGCACGGTGGATCATACCCCCGTTTACCCACGAGAAATTGTCAAGCGAGCCTTGGAGCTCTCATCCAGTGCAATCATCTTGGTACACAACCATCCATCTGGTGATCCAACGCCCTCTCGCGCAGATATTAGCATGACAAAAACTATAATCGATACGGCTGAACCTCTAGGTATTAGCGTTCATGATCATATCATTGTTGGCAAAGATGGCCATGCGAGCCTTAAGGGAATGCAACTAATTTAAAAACTAACTAATTAATAATTGCATTTTAAATAAATTGCATTTACATGTCGCAAAAAGAACAATAATATAATTTTATAGGAAATTTCAGGGTTGAATTATGGCGCCATTATATCACAATAAATGTGGATCAGAAGAAGAGCTTTACAATAAAGAGCCAGATTTTGGCAATAAGACTCGCAGTCTAATATTTTACTTAACACCGCAATTTTCAATGATCGCTTTTGCTACAGCTATTGAACCCCTTCGCGTTGCAAATCGTATTCTAGGACATCGCGCTTATCGCTGGAAATTGGTTTCAGCTGATGGCGAACCAGTTACAGCATCTAATGGCATTGCCCTGCAAGTAAACGAAAGCTTGCCTGAAACACGTAAAAGCTGCTTAAACTCAGACAAGCCAGATATGATTTTCGTATGTTCTGGCATAAATGTAGAAAATCAGGTCAATAAATCCTTAAACGGCTGGCTTCGTGAGTGTTACAATCATGGTATTTCCATTGGAGGGCTATGTACTGCGACTTATATTCTGGCCAGCGCTGGACTTTTAGCGGGTAAACGCTGCGCTATCCACTGGGAGAATATTGCAGGCTTTTCAGAAACCTTTCCACGAGCTGAGGTTTATGCAGATTTATTTGAATATGACAGCAATATTTATACCTGTGCTGGTGGTACTGCATCACTGGATATGATGCTGGCATTGATCAATGACGATTTTGGCGAGTCCGTTGTAAATGGTGTTTGTGAGCAGGCTTTAACTGATCGCGTAAGAAACCCACATGATCGCCAGAGGTTGCCTCTTCGAGCGCGCTTAGGAGTGCAAAATAGTAAAATCTTGACCACAATTGAATTGATGGAAGCCAATATTGCAGAACCTCTAAGCCTTGTTGAGATAGCAGATCACATTGGTCTATCACGCCGTCAAATTGAGCGCTTATTTAACCAGCACATGGGTCGTTCACCTGCACGTTATTATTTAGAAATTAGATTGGATAGAGCAAGGCATCTTTTGATGCAATCAAACATGCCTATCATTGAAACTGCGGTTGCTTGTGGATTTATATCCGCTTCGCATTTTTCTAAATGCTACCGTGAACTCTATGGCCGCTCACCACAGCAGGAGCGAAATAACAACCGCCAAACACAATTGGATAGAGCAGAATCCGATAATGAGAAAATCTTATGAAGCGGATCTGGTTTGCCCTAATTAACTCCATTAATGGAATAAAAGTTGCTTGGAAAAATGAGCAAGCCTTTAAAGATGAGATTCTACTCATGCTTATAATGGTACCAGCCGCTATTTTTCTAGCACCAGATAAAATATCATTCATTCTTATGGTTGGGAGTCTTTTACTGGTTTTAGCCTTAGAGCTTATGAATACAGGCGTTGAGGCAGCAATTGATAGAATTGGTGAGGAAATCCATCCCCTATCTAAAATTGCAAAAGACACCGCAAGCGCTGCGGTGTTGATTGCTTGGCTTATGGTGGTTTTTGTCTGGGTTACTATTCTGTTTTTTTAAGCAGATATATGTAACCCAAACATTTTTTCTATTTAATCATAGAGATACAACCTATTAAAGGCACAGCCTCATTGAGATTTAACCTCTTAGGCGTTCATTGGTTGGATCAAATGGGCTTTCACCAATAACAGTGGCTGGATAATGCTCACCCAAAATTTTGATTTCCATTTTTGTGCCTTCATCAGCAAATTTTGGCGGCACCATAGCAACCGCTAAAGATTTACCCACACGCCAACCATAGTTACCCGAAGTTGCACGGCCAATGATTTCTCCATCTTTATAAATTGCTTCAGAACCACGGGCATCCGCATCTTTAACATCATGAACTTCAAGCATAACTTGCTGCCATTTAGCGCCCTGCTCTTGCAGTTTAGCCAAGGCATCACGACCATGAAAATCACCCTTATTCATATTTACAAAGCGCTCAATACCACTATCCCAAGCGGAATATTCAATAGAAAGTTCACGCGGGATTAAGCGATATGATTTTTCTAAACGCATACTATCCATTGCACGAATGCCGAATGGTTTTAGTGAAAATTCAGCACCAGCCTCCATAAGTGCATCGTAGATTGCATTTTGCATCTCTAGGGGATGATGTAATTCCCAACCCAATTCACCCACGAAGTTTACGCGTAGTGCCTGTAATTCAACATTAGCAACAGAAATTTTCTTGCCCGATAGCCATTTGAAATCTGCATTATCAAGCGATGTTTTAGTAAGTTTTTGCAAGATGTCGCGAGATTTAGGCCCTGCTAAAACCAATACGCCCATTTGCGTTGTCAAATTGCGATATTGAACAGAGCCATCTTTTGGCATTGCCTTTTTAAGATAATCATGGTCATGGCGCTCAAATGCGCCCGCAGATACTAAATAGAAGCGGTTTGGTGCCCATTCATAAACGGTGAATTCAGATTGCACGCCGCCAGATGAGGTTAAGAGATAAGTCAAACCAATACGACCAGCCGTTTTTGGAATCGCATTAGAAAATAATTTATCCAACCATTCTCGTGCGCCAGAACCCGAAATTTCACATTTTGCAAAAGCAGTCATATCCAAAAGGCCTGCATTTTCAGTAACGTTTTTAATTTCATTGCCTATATGTTCAAAATAGTTTGAACGGCGGAATGACCAAATTTCTTTAACCTGATTATTCTCATCTGGTTCAGGGTGATTGTGATTGGTTAGTACATCCGGTTTATCAATGCTATCAACATCAATGCCATAGCCTTCTGGTGCGAACCAATTTGGACGCTCCCAACCATAAACAGAGCCAAATACGGCGCCACGCTCAGCCATGCGATCATAACAAGGTGAACGCTTCAACGGACGTGCAGCACCACGCTCTTCATCAGGATAGTGAACGGTAAATACGTTTGAATAAGCTTCTTCATTTTTCTCACGCAAATAAGCCTCACCCGCGTAAGGACCAAAACGACGTGGGTCAACGCCCATCATATCAATGGTAGGTTCGCCTTCCACAATCCATTCAGCCAATTGCCAGCCAGCACCACCAGCGGCTGTAATACCAAAGGAATGACCTTCGTTAAGCCAAAAATTTTTCAAATTCCAAGCAGGACCAATGATTGGATTGCCATCAGGCGTATAGCAAATTGCGCCATTATAAACTTTTTTGATTCCAACTTCAGCAAATGCAGGAACACGTTCGATGGTTGCCTCAATATGCGGCATTAAACGATCCAAATCTTCTTGGAACAATTCATATTCACTGTCTTCATCAGGGCCATCAACATAACAGCATGGTGCGCCTTTTTCATAAGGCCCAAGGATAAAGCCGCCAGCTTCCTCACGAAGATACCAAGCAGAATCACTCTCACGAAGAACTGGCATTTCTGGCTCACCCGCTTCATGACGCGCAACCACATCTGGATGAGGTTCAGTAACGATATATTGATGTTCAACTGGAATAACTGGCAAATCAAGACCAACCATTTTGCCTGTTTGACGGGCAAAGTTACCTGTACATGAAACCACATGCTCACATGCGATATCGCCTTTATCTGTATGAACAACCCAAGTATCATCAGCTTGTTGAGTAATGCCCGTAACGCCCGTATTACGATAGATACTTGCACCTAAATTACGCGCACCAGTCGCCATAGCTTGGGTTAAATCCGCGGGCTGAATATAACCGTCTCCTGGATGTTGAATAGCACCCAAAATTCCATCAATGTTACAAAGTGGCCAAATTTCTTGTAGTTCTTCTGGGGTTAGAAATTTTACATCAATGCCAATTGTGCCAGCAATACCTGCATAATATTCATACTCATCCATACGATCTTTTGTGCGAGCTAGACGAATGTTTGATACTTTGGAAAAGCCAACATTCATGCCAGTCTCTTTTTCAAGAGCTTCATAAAACTCAACTGAATATTTATGAATTTGACCAACAGAATAAGACATGTTGAACAAAGGCAAAAGCCCTGCCGCGTGCCATGTGGAGCCAGAAGTCAACTCTTTACGCTCAATTAGCACCACATCATCCCAGCCTTTTTTAGCCAGATGATACAAAGTACCAACTCCAACAACACCACCACCGATTACAACTGCTTTTGCTTTCGTTTTCATTGTGAACACCTTTTTGAAAAGAATACTATTTTCTGCATGGTAGCTGTGAATGTTAAAAGTCACCCGCTCCAATTGCGACATGCTATTTTGATTACACGACTTTAGGTGTTTACAGGTACTCTAGCGCGTGTGGCCTTTAAGTAGATTTACTTAAACGATAACTATTCGCGCAAATAAAAGAATCTAGAGCATCAAATTGAATTTATTTAGGTGTATGATGCTCTAACATATAGATTAACGAAGAGTTTCAGCAATAGCCTCGCAGAATGGTTCGATTTGCGCATCATTCAAGCCAGCAATATTAATACGGCCACCTGAGACGATATAAAATCCAAATTCCTCACGAAGGCGTTCAATTTGCTCATCATTTAATACCAATAATGAGAACATACCACGATGCTCACCTACAAAATCAAAATCACTTGAATTGCTGGCTTTGCGCATGCCTTCACTAATTTTAAGGCGAAGACCCAGCATACGTTGACGCATCTCTTCTACTTCTGCCATCCACTGTTTTTTCAAAGCTGGGTCGCGCAAAATTTTAGCTACCACGGATGCACCATGATGTGGAGGCATTGAATAATTAGCGCGAATAACGCTATTCATAGCGCCTTTAAGATTTGGTAATGATGCATTATCACGGGCAAGCACAAT
>CAKMZG010000018.1:18510-21716 GCA_929200335.1 uncultured Alphaproteobacteria bacterium
CGCACAGCCAACACGATCGCGATATGCGGCAAAGTTCTTTGAGCAAGATGTAGCAATTAAAAGCTCTGGCACAGATGCAGCCAGTTTGCGAACCCCATAGGCATCTTCTTCCAAGCCATCGCCAAAGCCCATATAGGCCAAATCAACCAGCGGTAAAAAGCCAGTTTTAACGGCAATATCTGCTATCTCATCCCATTGGGCTGTAGTTAAATTTGCTCCAGTCGGATTATGGCAGCAACCATGCAACAGCACCACATCACCCTCACCTAAATTCTGCAAATAAGCTCTCATAGCATCAAAATCAACGGAACGAGACGCTGTATTAAAATAAGGATAATTTGCCACTTCAAGGCCTGCAGCTTTCATAATCGGCGCATGGTTTGGCCATGTGGGCGTTGAAACATGAACTTTTGCATCTGGTTTTGAGGTCTTGATCAAATCAGCCAATACGCGCAATGCGCCTGTGCCACCAACAGTTTGCGCACTAGCAATGCGAGATTGATACCCATTGCCTAAAACGAGCTCAACCATAGCCTCATTAAATTCAGCAAAGCCAATGATCCCCATATAGGATTTTGTTACCTGCTCTTTAACCAACGCTTCTTCTGCTGCACGCACCGTTGGTAACACAATAGTTTGTCCATCATCATCTTTATAAACCCCTACCCCTAAATCTACCTTATCGGCACGAGGGTCTGCACGAAATTTTGCTAATAAAGCAAGGATTTTATCTTCAGCTGCTGGGGAAAGGTTTTCAAACATAATGCTCTCTTTTTTGTTCAATAAACATAAGTCACACTTGCATGGTTTTAGAACAGAATTCAAGCAAATTTGACATTTTCTTAGCTATTCTTCAGATGAGGATTTTCGACTTAAAATACCCAATTCATCTTTTTTTCGAGCAGCTAACAAGCGCTCTTCCGCTTCAATCGCCTCACGTTGACGGTTCCACATATCTGCATAAAGCTCACCCTTAGTCATTAATTCTTGATGAGTGCCACGCTCAGTTATCTCGCCAGCCTTAAGCACAATAATTTCGTCAGCATTAATAATTGTGGATAATCTATGGGCAATTACAAGGGTTGTGCGGTTTTGCGAAACCACATCAAGCGCATGTTGGATTTCTTGTTCAGTTTGACTATCAAGCGCAGATGTCGCCTCATCTAACACAAGAATTGGTGGCGCTTTTAAAAGCGTGCGAGCTATAGCAACGCGCTGTTTTTCACCACCTGATAATTTCAATCCGCGTTCCCCTACTTCTGTATCAAAACCATTGGGAAGCGTTTTAATAAAATCAGAAATTTGTGCCAAATCTGCAGCAGTTTTCACCTCATCATCGGTTGCATTAAGACGACCATATTTTATGTTATAGGCAACCGTATCATTGAATAAAACCGTATCCTGAGGCACCATGCCAATATGATGGCGCAAACTCGATTGCGTCACCTGCCTCAAATCCTGCCCATCAATTTTAATTTCGCCTTGTTTGACATCATAAAAACGAAAGAGTAATCGCGAGATAGTAGATTTACCAGCCCCTGATGGCCCAACAATGGCAACGGTTTTGCCAGCTGGTACCTTAAAACTCACACCTTTTAAAATTGGACGCTCTTCATCATAATGAAAGTGAACAGAATTAAATTCAATCTCGCCATTTTCTACATTCAAATCTTTGGCCTTATCAGCATCTTGAATTTCTTCATCCACATTGAGCAAGTCAAACATAGCTTCTAAATCAGCCAAGCCTTGGCGGATTTCGCGATAAACAAACCCGATGAAATTTAACGGAATTGAAAGTTGTAGCAGCAATGCATTGATAAATACGAAATCACCAATGGTTTGAGTGCCTGCTTGCACTGCTTGTGCCGACATAACCATACAGACTGTCATACCAATGGTGAAAATCATCGTTTGACCAAAATTTAACCACCCAAGAGACGTATTGGTTTTAATCGCCGCCTGCTCATATTTCGCCATAGAACTATCAAAGCGGTTAGCCTCATGACTTTCATTACCAAAATATTTCACCGTTTCATAATTTAAAAGCGCGTCAATATTTTTAGAATTGGCTTCTGTATTACTGTTGTTCATATCTCTACGAATTTGAATACGCCAATCACTGGCCTTTACGGTAAAGACTGTATATGCCCAAATAGTAAGCGCGCAAACAATCACATAGCGCCAATCATACGTCCAAGCCAGAACAATTGCGGTAAATAAAAATTCCAATGCTGTTGGGATCGTTGATAAAATAGCAAATCGTATAATGGATTCAATGCCAAGCGTACCACGCTCGATAACGCGCGATAGACCACCTGTACGACGTTGCAAATGAAATCGCAGAGATAATTTGTGCAGATGTACAAAGGTGCGATACGCCAATTGACGAACAGCATATTGCCCGACTTTGGCAAAAAAGGCATCACGCAATTGCGTAAAACCAATAGAGACTATACGCGCAGCGCCATAAGCTAAGACCATTGCAATTGGCACTAATAAAAATGTTGGCAAATAGCCCGGTAAATTTTCTGTGCCATTAAAGGCATCCGTTGCCCATTTGAAAAAATAAGGAATGAGTAGTGTAACAAGTTTTGCAATCACCAAAAATCCGATAGCAATCAAAACCCGTGTTTTTAAATCGGGACGTTCTTTCGGCCACATATAAGGCCAAAGCGAAGCCAAGGTTCTCATCATTGGAGCATCAGCATCTATTTTTTTGTGATTATTATTCAAAGCGCATTCCTAGGGGCTAAAACTACTATATAGTATATCCACATTACGATTTCTATAGAATCATTTTTATAAAGGATATTACAATGTCTCAAAAATCGATCTGTGTCTATTGCGGTTCTCAGCCAGGAAAATCCCCACAATATGTTAATGCAGCACAGAATTTAGGGCGAGATATTGCATCAAACAAAATTCGACTGGTCTATGGCGCAGGTAATTACGGCATTATGGGGCATGTGGCAAAATCTACGGCTGATAATGGTGGATCAGTTCTTGGAATTATTCCAAAATTTTTGACGGAATTTGAGCGCAAGGGCGACCAATTAGAAATCGATATGGAAATGCTTATCACCCCAGATATGCACACGCGAAAACAGCGCATGTTTGAGGAATCCGATGCCTTTGTTGCAATGCCTGGAGGCATAGGCACTTTGGAGGAATTGATTGAGATCATGACTTGGGCGCAATTGGGACGG
>CAKMZG010000019.1:0-13393 GCA_929200335.1 uncultured Alphaproteobacteria bacterium
GTGCAATAGGGTAAGACTTTTTCGCCAGCGGGTCCCGCTAATAAAAAGCCAATAGAAATCATTTGTACGGTTGTTTTCCATTTAGCAAGACGGGTCACCGGTACGGAAACTTGAAACTCGCCTAATACTTCACGCAAGCCAGAGACTAAAATCTCACGGCATAAAATGATTATAGCTGCCCATGTTGTCCAACCTGCGATGGTTTGATCCGCACAAAGTAAAAGTAAACATGCCGCCACCAATAATTTGTCGGCAATGGGGTCTAACATGCGCCCAAGAGCAGAGGATTGCTCCCAAATGCGCGCCAAATAACCATCAAAGAAATCCGTAATGCTGGCAAGTGTAAATATAAACAGCGCCGACCACCTTGCAAAATCACTGCTTTCTAGCTTTCCTTCCAGAAAAAAGCAAAGCACAACTAAAGGCACGGCAATAATGCGGCCATAGGTGAGGCAATTTGGGATATTAAAAAGCTGGTGTTTTGGTTGTTTTGTCATGAGTCCTACATGAGCCTAATTAAAGAAAAATTTCAACCATAGAATTAGTCAAAATGAATTTAATATGCAGATTTTGTTTTTGAAGATATGCTGCTTGAAAAGGGTATACTATAATTATGGATCTGGAGGTGGAAATGAATGCAATTAATTTAGAACAGAAGTTAGAGGTATTTTCAAAACATTGGTCACCAAAAGTTGTCTCAAGTTATAATGAAAATGAGATTATGGTGGTGAAAGTGCAGGGAGAATTTAATTGGCATTCTCATCCTGATAGTGATGATTTCTTTTTTGTTGTAAAAGGAAAAATGCGAATTGAAATGCGTGATGATAAAAAAATGCTTCCTACGGTCTATCTTTCCGAAGGTGAATTGTATGTGGTTCCAAAAGGTGTAGAACATCGCCCAGTAGCGGATGAGGAGGCGCATCTTATGTTGATTGAGCCCAAAGGCATGCCCAATACGGGGGATGAAAAAACTGCAGCAATAAAAGAGAAAATATAAATTAGGATTCATTCATGAAAATGGTCATAGATCAATTGTGCCATTTTGGCTGAGATTCCCTCAACCCGTTTGAGATCCTCAACCGCAGCCTCGCCAACCATCTTTGCAGAGCCAAAATGATGCAGCAACGCCTTTTTGCGTGCGGCTCCAATGCCAGCAACTTCATCCAAGGGGCTTTTGATCATATTTTTTTTGCGCCTTGCACGGTGTGAGCCAATGGCAAAACGGTGGGCTTCATCGCGCAGACGTTGAATGAAATATAAAACGGGATCGCGCATAGGCAGAGAGAAGGGCGCACGTCCAGGAATGAAAAATCGCTCACGCCCCGCATCACGATCCTCGCCCTTAGCAATACCTACAAGATTAAGCTTGTCCTCTAAGCCAATTTTCCTAAGCGCTTCTTGTACTGCACTCAATTGCCCAGCGCCGCCATCAATTAAAACCAGATCAGGCCATGGCACAATTGCGGTAAAATCGTCATTATCCTTATGGTTTGGCGGCTCGCCGTGTTCTTTTAACAGACGAGAAAAACGCCGCGTCATGACCTCACGCATCATGCCATAATCATCGCCTGCGGATATTTCTTCAGATTTAATGTTAAACTTGCGATATTGGTTCTTTAAAAAGCCTTCAGCACCTGCCACCACCATTCCGCCAATGGCATTTGTACCTGAGATGTGAGAATTATCATAAATCTCCACCCGTTTTGGCGTATGATCAAGGCCAAAGGTTTTGGCCAATCCCTCTAACAATGTAATTTGTGAGGCGCGTTCCGCCATTTTACGTCCAAGAGCAGAGCGTGCATTGCTATGGGCATGATCCACCAGCTCGCGTTTTTCGCCGCGCTGTGGCTTTTGAATGCTGACCTTATGACCCATTTTACTAGAAAGGGCTTCACATAAAAGTTCCGTTTCTTCAATCGCGCAGGAGGTTAAAATTAGCCTTGGGGCGGGTTTATTATCATAGAACTGAGAAATAAAAGCCTCCAATATTTCCTCTTCATTCATTTCATTATCAATACGCGGGAAAAAAGCATGATTGCCCCAGTTTTGCCAAGTGCGAAAGAAGAATACTTGGATGCAGCACTTGCCGCCTTCCATATGAATGGCAAAGACATCAGCCTCTTCCACCGTTTGAGGATTAATGCCTTGTCGGGCTTGAATATGGGCAAGGGCAGATAAGCGATCGCGCAAAATGGCTGCCAGTTCAAAATCTAGATTATCCGAAGCTTCTAGCATTTTTTCTGACATTTGCTTTTTTACTTCACTGCTTTTGCCAGTTAGAAAAGCGCGTGCCTCATCAATCAGACCTTGATAATCTTGTAAGCTGATCTCCCCAGTGCAAGGGGCTGCACAGCGTTTGATTTGGTATTGCAGACAGGGGCGAGTGCGATTTTCATAATAGTTGTCGGTGCAATTGCGCAGTAAAAATACCCGTTGCAAGATATTCACCGTTTCATTTACTGATGTAGCCGTTGCGAAGGGGCCAAAGTAATAGCCGTCTTTCTTTCTTGCGCCACGGTGCTTATAAATGCCAGCCGCTTCGTGATCTTTGGGGATTAAAATATAGGGAAAGGATTTGTCATCTTTTAAAAGCACATTATAGCGTGGGTGCATGCGCTTAATCAGATTGGCCTCTAATAGTAGCGCTTCCATTTCCGTATGGGTGGTAACAAACTCCATTGCCGCAGTCTCGCTGATCATCCGCGTAATACGATTGTTGTGAATGCCTGTGCGGGTGTAGGAGGTGACGCGCTTTTTTAGATTTTTAGCCTTGCCCACATAAAGTACAGTGCCATCTTTATTAAACATGCGATAGACGCCCGGGCTATTAGGCAATTGCTTGACGAAATTGGTAATGATTTCGCGACCCGTTAAATCATCATTCTTTGCGATATTTGAGCTGCTGCTTTCCCAATTTACATCGCTGTTTAGCGCACGAAGTCTCGAACCGGCAGTGCCTTGCGGTTTATCCTTTGCAGGTGCGCCGTTTTCTGTTGTGTTCAATTCGTCTTGATTAGAAATATTGAGCCTCTATTTGTAAGCCTAAACCCTGTGGGTCTAAGCCCTATGGGTTGAAATCTTATATGAATACAAACCCTATATAAGCCACATAGGCAGCCAACATTGCAAGACCTAATGTCTTGCCAATGGTGATGCAATAACGGGCGAATAGAATAACCATAAGGGTTGTTGCAGCCATTACCCACATATCAAAATGCACAATGTGGGGTGAGACTTCCATAGGCTTTACAAGGGCAGTAATGCCCATAATCGCGCCGATATTGAAAATATTAGAGCCAACCACATTGCCGATTGCGACCGCTGATGAGCGGCGAATAGCTGCCATTACAGAGGTGGCAAGCTCTGGTAATGAGGTGCCAATAGCAACGACAGTTAATCCAATAATTTCATCAGACACGCCAAGAATTTGAGCAATATGGGTTGCTGCATTAACTGTAAAATTAGCGCCAACCGGCAGGGCTATGATGCCAGCTAAAATCAATAGGCCTATTTTCAAGCCGTCTTTTGGAGGCTCTCCAATTTCTTCAAGTAGATCAGCTTCAGCTTGAGCTTGGGCCCCTTTTCGCGCCTTATTTGCGGTGTTAAATTGGTCATATAAGAATAGACAAAGCACGCCTAATAAAAGTAATCCACCGATGCGGCCGATATAACCAAAGGCAAGCAGTGCCATATATAATATACTCAAGACAATCAATGCGATGAGCGAGCGGCCAATACCATCTTCCCCACAGCCAATTTTATAGATTAAGGCAGGCACTCCAAGCACCAATAATACATTGGCGATGTTAGAGCCAACCACATTGCCAATGGCAATGCCGCTTGCACCTTCAAGGGCTGCCTTTAGGGAAATCATCAATTCTGGTGCAGATGTACCAAAAGCTACAATAGTAAGGCCAATAACAATAGGAGCTATTTCAAATTTTCTAGCGAGGCCAACAGCGCCTTTCACTAATAAATCCCCTCCAACTAGAAGCATAACTAAGCCTAGACATAAGAAAAAGAAGGAGATTAGCATGGTGAGTTTGAGCCTTGTTTTAGCAAATTATTGAAAAGGTGCTTTGTTTGCTTGCTTAGCAAAATCCCAAGCAATATAACAAACACAACCTCAAGCATTTATGGCAATATAAGGTTTCATGTGGCAGTTTAAACCCCCTATCTTAGATATAGGAGAAGAAAAACGTAATTTTCCCCATTTATTGAGGCTTAATTATCTCATAATCAGGCATTTGATGAGAAAATTCGTCCATCCATTGATTTAAAATATCGTGCCCCTCGGACCAAGTAGAACCAAAACGCAGGTTTAAATAACCAAGGCTGGTGCCTAGGCTGATATGGGTGATGTTTAAGCCATTTACAAAGCTAGGTGTGCGCTTTGCTAAATGGGATAGCGTGCGACTGACTTTTTCTTTTTGACGATCAACCCATGGCTGAAATTGCTTCTCTTCTGGGCGGAATCTTTCTTCATAAACAACCGCTAGGGCGGCTTCAGACAAACCATCACATAGGGCTTCAAAGGTTTCCGCTTGGATTAGGGCTTGCTCATCTTTTGGATATAGCTTTCCGTTTGATAGGCGGTCTATATAGCGGGTGATGGCGCGGCTATCAAAAATAGCTTGCTCATCATCAGTAATCAGCAAGGGAATTTTACCAAGAGGATTTTTTTCATAATAGCTGTCATTTAATGCCTTTGTATCCGTTAACACCAGCTCCAGTGGAATGTTGACAAGTTTGGCAGCATAGCGCACTTTTGTTGCGAATGGTGAAGGGGTTGAATAGTGTAATAGCATTGAAGTCTCCCATTAAAATTAAGTACCCAGAAGCCAGCCGTATTATCGATTAGGCGGCATGGTTATTTTTGCACGTTTACAGCTGGATCTGTCAACCGATGGACAGGCGTGAAAGTTCAATGCCTTATCCATGCAAATTCGTACCTCTTGCAGATAGTTACGTGAGCAAGTTATGCCTAACATATTATCTTGTAAACCGTCGTTGGCTTTAATAAAGGCGGCCTCAACAGCTTTTGGAGTGGTGGTCTTATAATCTTTTAATTTCTTAAATGCTGGCGGTATGGTAATTGCATCATAAGCAGCGCGTGTTTTATCAAAATAGGCCTTGGAATTTAAGCCCGAACATGTGCCGTGTTTTTTCCATTCATGCTTGATAAGACCACGGCTTGGCATGATATCTAACATTGAATTAATCAATGATTTTTTAGGCTTGCGAGGATTGTCATGACAAAATTCAGGCCAGCCCTTATTATGTTGAGGCCATAGCCCATGAACAATGAAGGCATAGGGACGAGGATTTGATTTGCTGCATTGTAATCCACCTTTACCGCGATTTTCTTCACAAAAACTGGGCGACCAAGACAGTGATAGTACATAGAAATCAAAATCTGCATCGCGCTCATCTTGGCTGATTTGACCGCTTATTTGAGGCTTTATCTTTTGCTCCTGCTGCCCATGCTGGGATGTGGTTGGCTCATTATTTTCAAAGATAAAGAGATTGTAAAAAAACATTAGAGCAATAATCACAATTACAAATATAACAGCCATAACTAAAATGGATTTTAGATTTCTCTTATTCATTCTTCAACCAACCATTTTAAATTTGTCTTTGCCGGATAACGCTTACCCAATTTTTCCACGGCTAGTGCATTTTGTAAATAGGGCAGAATTTTGCGTAACTCACCATGCAGCACATAGGGGGGATTGATCATGATCATGCCACAGCCCAGCATAGCAGGACGACGGTTCATGCGGCCTTCTGCTTTTGGTTTTGCTGCATCGGGTAGGTAAATCTCACTGGCCAGAATATTAGGGATTTCAAGGTCTTTTAATGCCACATGAAATTGAGCATTTTGGTTGTTATCTTTTATGGGATACCAAATGGCGATCGTACCACCGCGCCAGTGTTTATGCATTTTTGCAACTGATTCAATGATCTGGTCTAGATCTTTGCCATCTTCAAAGGGTGGGTCGATTAACACCATGCCGCGCCCCTCTTTGGGTGGGATGTGTGCATTTAAGCCTTGCCAACCATTGAGGTGGAATAATTTAACTTGATAATCGCCACCAAAATTTTGCTTTAGGGTTTCAAAATCATCCTTGTGCAGCTCATAGAGAGAGAGGCGATCTTGATTGCGTATGAGATGACGGGCAATGCGCGGGGAACCTGGGTAAGATTGTTTAATATTATTCTCACCATTTGATTGGGCTTCAACGACATCAAAATAGGAGGCGAGTAATTCTGCTAATTCACCTTGAGGTGGGTTTTTTAGAAGCTTACCAATGCCGTTTTGCCATTCTAAGGTCTTTTTGGCTTCAATGGATGTAAGATCATAATCGCCTATGCCTGCATGGCTATCAAGAATACGAAAAGCTTTATCCTTGCGTTTGAAATATTCGATCAAGCGCGCGAAAATAATATGTTTAAAAACATCGGCAAAATTGCCAGCATGATATATGTGTCTGTAATTCATATGGGCTTTGAACCACGAGTATTAAAATTAAGCAACCGCCATCTATTCTAAAAACAGATTTTTATTATCAATTATTTTGACTTTTAGCCTTTGATGACTTCTGCTAGGGGTAAATTGAACTGGATTGGAATTAACTATGAATGAACATCGCAAAATCGGTTATTCGGCCTGTCCTCACGATTGCCCATCAACCTGTGCATTAGAGGTTGAGCTTTTGCCAGAGGGTAAAATTGGCCGTCTTTATGGTGCTAAGGATAACTCTTATACCGATGGTGTGATTTGTTCAAAAGTGGCGCGTTATAATGAACGGCTATACCATAAAGACCGCCTGACTGCACCAAAGCAACGAGCCGGGGATAAGGGTGCAGGGGAGTGGCGTGATATTTCATGGGAAAATGCTTTAGATGAGGTTGCCAATCAATTTATCTCAATTGAGCAACGCTATGGCAGCGAGGCCATTTGGCCTTATTTTTATGCGGGCACTATGGGATTTGTGCAACGTGATTCTATTGAACGTTTACGCCATGCAAAAAAATACTCAGGCTTTTTTGGTACAATTTGCGTTACCCCAGCATGGAGCGGATTTCATGCTGGCACAGGCAAATTAATGGGGCCAGACCCTCGTGAGATTGCGAAGTCTGACTGCGTGGTGATTTGGGGAACCAATCCCGTGAATACTCAGATTAATGTGATGACCCATGCCATTAAAGCGCGTAAGGAGCGCGGCGCTAAGATCATTGTCGTTGATATATATAATACCGGTACAATGAAAAAGGCCGATATGGGTATTATCCTGCGCCCTGGTACAGATGGTGCATTGGCTTGCGCCATCATGCATATCCTGTTTCGCGATAATTTAGCTGATCGTGATTTTCTAAATTCGCATAGTGATTGCCCAAATGAGCTGGAAGCACATTTGAAGGATAAAACACCTGAGTGGGCCGCCCAGATTACAGGGCTTAATGTAGATGAGATTGAAATTCTTGCTGCAACATTAGGCAATATTCAAAAAACCTATCTGCGTATTGGCTATGGACTTGCTAGAGTGAATAATGGCGCAGTTAATATCCATGCGGTTACCTCCATTGCAACGGTGCTTGGTGCTTGGAAATATGAAGGTGGTGGGGCGTTTCACTCTAACTCTGATGCTTTTGGCTTAGACAGTAGTTTAATTAAGGGGACGGCACATTGTGATCCTAAAATTCGCTCACTAGATCAATCTCGCATTGGCTCTGTGCTTTGTGGGGAAGTGGACGCTCTTGAGGGTGGTGGCCAAGTTCATGGTTTAATTATTCAAAACACAAATCCAATTTCGGTGGCACCTGAGCAAAATAAGGTGCGTAAAGGCTTCATGCGAGATGATTTGTTTGTCTGTGTCCATGAGCAATTTATGACAGAAACTGCCGAGCTTGCGGATATTGTTTTACCTGCGACTATGTTTTTAGAGCATGATGATGTTTATCGTGGCGGTGGACAAAATCACATTGTATTGGGTTCTAAATTGGTTGATTCGCCAGAATTATGCCGCTCTAATCTTTATGTAATTGAAGAATTGGCAAAGCGTTTAGGGATTGCAGATAAATCTGGTTTTGGCTCAAGTGCAATTGAGCTGATTGATGACTTTCTAAAGCGTAGCAATCGCGGGGATTACGAAAGTCTGAAGCGGAGTAAATGGCTGGATTGTCAACCTGATTTTGAAACATCGCATTATATCAATGGTTTTGCACATGATGATAAGAAATTTCATTTTAAGGTAGATTGGAAGACTTATCCATCGCCGACGCGTGCGCCAAAGAACATGGGGCAAAATGGGTTAATGGGTGATTATGATACGATCCCTAGTCTTCCTGATCATTGGCAAGTGGGAGAGGATATTGATGCTAGTCACCCGTTTAAACTTGCAACATCGCCTGCGCGTTCATTTTTAAACTCAAGTTTTACCGAAACGCAGTCTTCTATTGCTAAAGAAAAACGACCGACGGTGAAAATACATCCTCTTGATGCTGCGCAATATGGGATTGTAGATGGCGCGATGGTTATACTCTGTAATGAACGTGGAGAAGTAAAATTGCATGCGGAGTTTTTTGAAGGCGTTCAACGTGGTGTGGTGATTTGTGAGGGCATCTGGCCAAACCATGCCCATGAGGGTGGGGTAGGTATTAACACGCTAACCTCGGCCAAACCTATTGCCCCTTTTGGCGGCGCTGCATTTCATGATTGCCATGTTAAGATTAAGGCTATTTCATAGGTGACAGTAACATAGCCTCATTATCAATAGGCTCGGCTAGATTAAATATAGCATTATCTGCACTATGACGCACTTCACCAGAGGCAATCATAGCAACAGCCTTGGGGTATAAAAAATGCTCCGCTTTTAAAACTCGCGCTTGTAAGGTGTCCGCCGTATCATCAGGTAATACAGGCACTGCAGCTTGAGCTATAATGGGGCCATCATCCAATTCAGCGGTGACATAATGCACAGAACAGCCATGCACTTTTACGCCTGCAATAAGGGCGCGCTCATGGGTATCAAGCCCACGAAATGAGGGCAGTAAGCTTGGGTGGATGTTAATTAGTTTACCGCGCCAGCGGTTAACAAATGTGCTGGATAGGATGCGCATATATCCAGCCAAAACCACAAGATCAGGCGCCATTTCTTCCAGCACTTTGGTAATTGCTGCCTCATGCTCTTCTCGAAGATCGTAGGTTTTATGATCAATGGCTTTGGTGGCGATGCCATTTTTTTCTGCAATTTCTAAGCCTGCCGCATTAGGCCGATTAGAGACAACGCCAATGATGCGAGCAGGATAATCAGGATCCATTGAAGCGGCCATAATGGCATTCATGTTTGAGCCACGGCCGGAAATCATTACTGCAATTTTTTTATACGTTACCATTAAAATAAGTTGCCCGATGTTACCACTTCGCCATTTTCATCTTCTGTAATTTCACCGATGATAATAGCTTCGCATCCAGCTTTGTGCAATGTCTCTTTGCACAGTTGCATTTGTTCAGCATCTAAAGCAAGCACCATACCAATGCCACAATTAAAGGTGCGCAACATCTCGCGAGGCTCAATGCCGCCAGTTTTTGATAACCACTCGAAAATGGGCAGGGGTTGCCAAGCATTAAGGTCGATTTTTGCCCCTAACCCTTTGGATAAAACACGAGGGATGTTTTCATAAAATCCGCCGCCTGTTATATGGCAAAGTGCTTTTATATCAATGCCTTGCTTTAAGGCGCTTAAGATCGGTTTCACATAAATCTTTGTGGGTTCAAGAAAGGCTTCCGCCATGGTTTGGCTCTCATCAAATGGGGCTTGATCTTGCCAAGTTAAGCCACTTAATTCGGTCACTTTGCGCACTAAAGAATAGCCATTTGAATGCACTCCGCTTGAAGGTAGGCCAAGAATAATATCTCCAGATTTCAGGGTTGATTTTGGCAAAAGTTCACCGCGCTCAGCAGCGCCCACAGAGAATCCTGCTAGGTCATAATCTTTGTTTTGATAAAGCCCGGGCATCTCGGCTGTCTCACCGCCAATCAATGCACAGCCAGCTTGCTTACAGCCTTCAGCAATGCCTTTAACAATTGCTGCGCCAACGGCTGGTTCTAATTTTGATGTGGCGAAATAATCGAGAAAAAACAGCGGCTCGGCACCCTGTACAATCAAATCATTTACGCACATGGCAACCAGATCTATTCCAACGGTATGATGAATGTCTGCATCAATCGCTATTTTCACCTTAGTGCCAACACCATCATTTGCTGCAACCAAAATAGGATCTTTGAAGCCAGCTGCTTTTAAATCAAATAAGCCGCCAAAGCCACCTAATTCACTGTCTGCGCCACTACGCATGGTAGATTTAGCCAAGGGCTTTATGGCATCAACAAGATCATTGCCCGCATCAATATCAACACCTGCATCGCGGTAGGTTAGGTGACTTTTTGAATCGTTCATGGCTTTTCCTATTTAGGCTTTTCAAAATTTGGTGAAATATTTGTCCTCCTTTTACCGAAGGCTGGTATGACATGCTAGTGTTCTTTTTGGCAAAACCTCGACTTACACAGAAAATATAGGCAAATTTCCAAATTATAGAGCTTGTATATTCTGTTACTATGATTACATAACATATTTGTAACTAAGAGGTAAGTTTTGACGATACCCAACTTCATATCCATAATGCGGCTTTTGTTGGTTCCATTGATCATTTATACGATGTTGATTGGATTTTATAGCTGGGCGCTGGTTCTGTTTCTTATTGCAGGAATTTCAGATGCCGTGGATGGTTATATTGCGCGTAAATTTAATCAAGGCTCAGAATTAGGCACCTATCTTGATCCCTTAGCAGATAAAGTGCTGTTGGTATCAAGCTTTATCGTGCTTACCTATTTAGGGCATTTGCCTTTATGGTTGACCATATTGGTGGTCAGCCGTGATGTTTTGATTATAGCAGGCGTTTTGCTAGCATTTATCATGGAAAAACCAGTGGAAATGCAACCCATAATGATCTCTAAGGTCAATACTGCGGCTCAAATCATTATTGTATTGGCAGATTTGGTTTTACTTGCAATGCCTGCGTTCATTCCAATGTTTATTTCTGATAATTTGCATTCAACATTAATTATCTTTGGCTCAATTGCCGTTGCCTGCTTTACATGCATTTCTACAATCGCCTATACCATTGAATGGGTGCGTCATATATCTGAATCATAATTTTGGGGGTCATAGTGGCTAAAACAGCAAAAACGACAACAATCAAAGCTAAAAATGCTTCAACAGTAAAAAAACCGGTTAAAAAGCGTGCAGCTATGGGTAGCCGTGCTAAGAAAGCTGCGGAAATTGCTCGCAGTCAATTGGAACAAGATATTGCGGCCGCAAAGCGTCAATGGATGTTTTGGTTACTAGCCTTTGCTGTTTTTCTAGCCTTCATGTTTGTATTTCGTGATATTTTATTACCATTTCTTGCTGGCATGGCTTTGGCCTATTTTCTTGATCCTGTGGCTGATTTTTTTGAGCGCCTTGGTGCCAGTCGTATGGTTGCCACCTGCATAATCTTGTTTATCTTCTTAATCTTGTTTGTTCTTGGTTTGATGGTGTTAATCCCCGTACTTGCAAGCCAAATGGGCTCGTTTTTAGAAAATTTTCCAAGTTATATAGCAAAGCTACAAGAGCTTATTGCATCTTCTAATAGCGAATGGTTGAAAGACCTTTTAGGCAGCAAAGAGGGTGTTTTGCATAATGATATTAAAGATTTAATGGGGCAGGCGGCTGGTTGGATAACCACATTGCTGAAGCAACTTTGGAATTCTGGTAAAGCCATTGTCGATGTTTTATCTATTTTTGTTATTACTCCAGTTGTGGCTTTTTATTTGCTTTATGATTGGGATCATATGGTAGAGCGAGTTGATGGCTGGCTCCCTCGTGATCATCAAGCGACAATCCGCACCATCATGGGTGATATCAATGAAATGGTGGCAGGCTTTATTCGCGGACAAGGCGCGCTATGTATTATTCTAGCCATCTACTATGGGGTTTCGCTAACTTTAGCTGGGCTGAATTTTGGTCTTTTAATTGGCGTTATTGTTGGGATTATCAGTTTTATACCCTATTTGGGAGCAATTATTGGACTGGTGCTATCTGTTGGCTTAGCGGTGGTGCAATTTTGGCCTGATTATATCAGCGTTGGTATCATTGCTTTGATCTTCGTCATTGGGCAATTTTTAGAAGGCAATATTTTACAACCTAAATTGGTAGGAGAGAATATAGGCTTGCACCCTGTTTGGCTAATGTTTGCTTTGTTGGCCTTTGGCTCGATGTTTGGCTTTGCAGGTTTGTTGATTGCTGTGCCAGCATCTGCTGCCATTGGCGTATTGGTGCGTTTTGCGCTTAACCGATATTTAGAAAGTCCGCTTTATAAGGGCAGTGGCACCCATAATCAGCAAGAGGGTACAAATGTCTAAGCAATTGCCCTTAAATTTGCAATTGAAAACCCATTATGATCGGGATCACTTTATCCTTGCATCTGCTAATGTGATGGCTGCAGAGACCTTAGATACTTATCCTGATTGGCCAGCTCAGGTGATGGTCTTAGTAGGCCCTAATGGCAGCGGCAAAACTCACCTTGCTCATATTTGGGCTGCTGAAGCAGGTGCTGAATTGATTTCAGGATCAGATTATAATGAGGCCAGTTCTGCCAATTTGCACGGGTATAATTTTGTCATTGATGGCTTGATTGATAACGAAAATAGCCAAACTTTTGATGAAGTGGCTTTGTTTCATTTGTTAAATTCAGCGCGCCAAAATCAGACCTTTGGGTTGATTACCAGCCGCAATTGGCCAAAGGCTTGGAATTTACAATTGCCAGATTTGAAGTCTCGCTTAAAAGCAGCACCATTGTTAGAGATTTTTGAACCCGATGATGCGTTTTTGTTGCAGGTTATGCATAAATTATTTGCTGATAAACAGATTACTGTTGATCATGGTGTGATAGAATATCTGGTGCAGCGCATGGAGCGCTCTCTATCCACAGCGCAATCGCTCGTTAATCATCTTGATAAAGAAGCTTTGGCACAGGGTAGAAAAATAACGAAACCTATGGCATCTTTATGCTTAGAGCGTATCTCGCAATCTGCACTATAGCTAAGCTAATAATCAAAATTTATGATTATTTTTATGAGGTTAGCTATAAATCATAAAAATGATATAAATTTATGGTTTATCCTGTAGCATGTTAGGCGTCTGAAAAAATAGCGATACATACGATAAAACATGGAAAAAAACAGTGAACGAACAGCAAGCAAAATCAATTAATAAAGGTAATAAAACCAAATTTACCGAAGATCATGGAATTGCTCTGCCCATGAATAAAACCTTGCGTGCCTCACCAAGCC
>CAKMZG010000019.1:13403-17262 GCA_929200335.1 uncultured Alphaproteobacteria bacterium
TTTCGTGGTTGCAGTTCAACCGTCGTGTCTTGGAAGAGGCGCAAAACAAACGCCATCCGCTTCTTGAGCGTCTGCGTTTTTTATCCATTTCAGCCAATAATTTAGATGAATTTTTTATGGTGCGGGTTGCGGGTCTTCAAGGTCAATTGCGCCAAGGGGTTGATACGATCTCTGATGATGGCAAAACACCTGCTGAACAATTGCAATTGATTGCAAAAGAATCCAACCAATTGCAATTGGATCAATTGGGTGTCTATAGCGAATTAAAAGCAGATCTGGCAAAAAAGAATGTCATTATCAGCGATGGCACTGACTTAACCAAAGAACAGTTGGAATGGTTGGAAAACCATTTTCTTGAAAGCATTTTTCCCATCATTACGCCGCTATGTCTTGATCCTGCACATCCGTTTCCTTTCATTCCGAATCTAGAATTTTCTTCAATTTTACAATTGATTCAAAAAGAAAAAGGTCATCATCTAACCGCTTTATTACGGTTTCCTGCGCCCTTAGAACGCTTTGTGAAAATTGGTGGGAAACTTGATGATGAGGACATGGATGAGACTGAGAATAAAACCACATTCATTACCATTGAGGACATTCTTTATCTGCATTGTGATCGCTTATTTCCTGGGTATGAAATTTTAGAAAAGGGCAGCTTTCGCGTTATCCGTGATTCCGATATTGAGATTGAGGAAGAAGCGGAAGATTTAGTGCGTCTATTTGAAAGTGCATTAAAACGCCGCCGCCGTGGTACTGTAATTCGCTTGGAACTGGAAGCCGCTATGAGCGAAGACCTAAAGCGTTATTTGCGAAAAGTAATGAATACTCCACGCCAATTGATTTTTGAGGTTGATGGTATGGTGAGCTTGCATAATCTGAGTGAGGTTGTCTCAGTTGAACGCCCTGAGTTGAAATTTGAATCCTATCAGCCGCGTTTTCCTGAGCGCATTCGGGAGCATGGTGGGGATTGTTTTTCTGCCATTCGTGAGAAAGATCTGATCATTCATCATCCTTATGAGAGTTTTGATGTGGTGGTATCTTATCTTAATCAGGCGGCGCGTGATCCCGATGTATTGGCGATTAAGCAAACCCTCTATCGTACCTCTAACAATAGTCCGATTGTACGGGCATTGATTAATGCTGCTGATGCTGGAAAGTCAGTGACGGCGCTAGTGGAGTTGAAGGCGCGTTTTGATGAAGAGGCCAATATTCGATGGGCACGAGATTTAGAGCGCGCTGGTGTGCAGGTTGTTTTTGGGTTTATTGAATTGAAAACCCATGCCAAACTTTCATCGGTTGTGCGCCGTGAGGAGGATAAGTTGGTATCCTATGTGCATATTGGAACAGGTAATTACCACCCATCTAATGCAAAGATATATACCGATCTTTCATTCTTTACATGTGATCCAGAGATTGCACGCGATGTTGCTCATGTGTTTAATTTTATCACTGGATATGCAGAGCCGGAATCATTGAAAAAATTAATGATGTCACCGATAAATTTGCGTAATAAATTGTTAAAATTAATACGTGCAGAAATCGCATTTGCAAAAGATGGAAAGCCTGCTCAAATTTGGGCAAAAATGAACTCCTTGGTTGATCCCAAAATCATTGATGCACTTTATGATGCCTCACAAGCAGGTGTTGAGATTAACCTTGTGGTGCGAGGCATTTGTTGTTTACGCCCTCAGGTTGAGGGCTTGTCTGAGAATATTCGCGTGACCTCTCTTGTGGGACGTTTTTTAGAGCATGGGCGTGTGGTTTGTTTTGGCAATGGCCATGGTTTACCAAGCGATGGGGCGCTTGTTTTTGCAGGTTCTGCCGATTGGATGCCGCGCAATCTTGATCGCCGTGTAGAGGTATTGGTGCCTTTGACAAATAAAACGGTTCACCGTCAAGTGCTTGACCAAATCATGTTGAGTAATTTAATGGATAATGAGCAGAGTTGGGAAGTATTGCCAGATGGTACATCAAATCGTTTGGTGAAAGAGGAAGGACAGAAATCTTTTAATGCTCAAAAATACTTTATGACAAACCCAAGTCTGTCTGGTCGTGGTAAGGCTTTGAAGAAAAATGCCCCGCGGCGTTTTGTGAAGCGATAAGTTACTCTGATTGAGTCTTAATTTATTGAAGGATTAATATCATAGCTGCTCAAGGACGCATAAAAAAACATCAACCTGTTGCTATTATCGATATTGGCTCAAACTCGGTTCGTATGGTGATCTATGAAGGCTTGGCTCGCTCACCAACAGTACTGTTTAATGAGAAGGTGCTTTGTGGCCTAGGGCGTGGGGTTTCTATTACTGGAAAATTGGAAGAGGTGGCCGTTGAACGCGCAACGAAAGCACTCGTTCGCTATAGCGCTTTAGCCAATCAGGCTGAGGTGCAAAATATTCATATCATTGCAACTGCTGCCGCGCGTGAAGCGGCTAATGGCCCGGCTTTTATCGATGAAGTAAACAAGATTTTTGGCGTGCCAGTAAGAGTGTTAACGGGTAAAGAAGAAGCATATTTTGCAGCCTTTGGTGTCCAATGTGGCTTTGTTAACCCCGATGGCATTTGCGGTGATTTGGGCGGTGGCTCGCTAGAGCTAATCGATGTGGCAGGATCTGAAATTGGCGCTGGCGCTACCCTACCATTAGGCGGTATTCGCCTAGAAGATGCATCCAATGGAGACTTAGATAAGGCGCGTGAATTGGCGCGTGAACATATTCGCAGCCTAGAGTTTTTAAAACAAGGTAAGGGGCGTAGCTTTTATGCTGTGGGTGGGACTTGGCGTGCGCTGGCAAAATTGCACATCCATCAAACAGATTATCCTTTACATGTGATGCACCATTATGAGTTTAGTGCTGATGTAATGAAAAACCTTTGTGAAGATTTGATTTCCAAGCCTGCTAAACAGCAAGAGGGAATTGAAAATATTTCTTCCAATCGTGCTAGTTTATTGCCTTATGGCGCTATCAATCTTTTGGAGATCCTAGATTTTATGCAACCCGATAAAATTGTGGTTTCAGCCCTTGGGGTTCGTGAGGGCTATCTTTATTCTCAGTTGAAGAAAAAAGATAAGCTTAAAGATCCGTTGATTGTTGCCTCTAAAGAAATGGCGAAATTACGTTCACGCTCTCCGCAACATGCAAAAGAGCTTTGCCGTTGGACGAGAGCAGCTTTTGCCATATTTGGTGTAGATGAGACCTTTGATGAATCGCGTTACCGTGATGCAGCCTGTCTTTTGGCTGATATTGGTTGGCGTGCGCATCCTGAGTATCGCGCTATGCAAAGTATGAATGTTATTTCAAATGCAGCTTTCTTTGGGGTGGATCATGCTGGGCGTGCCTATTTATCGCTTGCCAATTATTATCGTCATTATGGTTTGATCGATGAAGAGTTTGACCCGACCATTGCGCAATTGGCTAACGCTAGAATTCGTGAGCGTACGCGGTTATTGGGTGCATTGTTTCGTGTGGCCTATGTATTTTCAGCTGCAATGCCTAACATTTTGCCCAAAATTGAATTTGTGGAATTGAATGACGGTGCGATTGAGTTACATGTGCCTGAAAATTTAATAAGCCTATTGGGCGAAGTGCCAAGCCGCCGTTTGAACCATTTAGCAAAATTAACAGGCCGTGATATCAGCATTAATATTAAAGGGTGATGGGATGAAACTCTATTCCATGCAAGATTCAGGAAATAGCTATAAGCCACGCTTGTTGTTGGCACATTTAAATCAAAAATATGAGGTCATTCCTGTTGTTAGTAATGATGGCACGGTCGATACGCCAGAATTTCGAGCATTAAATGCCAATGGTAAAGTGCCCTTATTGGTGCTGGATGATGGCTGTCTCTTATACACATCTGACGC
>CAKMZG010000019.1:17272-20226 GCA_929200335.1 uncultured Alphaproteobacteria bacterium
TGCTGGATGATGGTAGGCCATTGGCTGAATCCAATGCTATTTTAATGCATCTAGCTGAAGGTACGGCGTTTATTCCTAAGGATAAATATGAGCGTGGCTTAATGGCACAGTGGTTGTTTTTTGAACAATATAGTCATGAGCCTTGTATAGCTGTGCGACGCTCGTTTTTTGTCTATGAGCATAGAAAATCACAGGCGACCCCAGAAGTTTTAAACAACCTTCTTGAGCGTGGATATCACGTACTATCTGTTATGGAGGTGCAGCTTGAAAAAACACCATATCTAACGGGTGAGCATTTTTCCATCGCTGATATAGCGCTTTATGCATATACGCATATTGCCCATGAGGGGGGATTTGATATGGTGCGTTTTCCTGCAATTGGCGCTTGGCTTTCGCGCATTGCATCGCAGCCCAACCATATCGGATTAATGGATTAAACAGAATCGTTAACGGCTTCTTTACATGCTTCGCGTCTTTGTCTACGTCTTGCTTTTCTTGCATCTAAAATAGGCACTACTTGTACCACAATCACCACTGTAAAGATGAGCGCGCAGCCCCAATATCCGATAATAGGTAAACGCTCGCCCAGCAATAAAGCTGCAAAGAGCGCTGCAAATAAGCTTTCCGCCGACATTAAAATAGCAGCCTCTGCTGATGTGGTATAGCGCTGAGCAATGGCTTGCATGGAAAAAGCAAAGGCGCTCGATACTAAGCCCACATATAGAATTTCTCCCATTGCTTGCATTAACAAAGCGCCATTAAAACGTGGTTCTATTTTTTCGATTGCGAGTTGTGAAAAATCCAAAGCGCTCATTATCGGTGCTATGAGAAAATAGCCCAAAATACCCAGAGAGCTGGAAATGAAAAATTGCACCATGACTAGGAAAAACGGATGGCCAATTTTTTGCACCACTTTACCCGTAATTACAATCTGAGTTGCCCAAAAGAAAGCGCTTATAAATAAAACCCAGTCGCCCCATGTTAACCCTTCAAGCTTGCCCCCGCCTAACATGAATACTCCAATTACAGAAGCCACTGCACAAGGCCATATGATGGGGTGCTGTTTATCACGAAGTGCAAACATGATGAGTGGTGTAGCAACTGCATAAAGGGCGGTTAAAAATCCCGCATTGGTTACGCTGGCACCCAAAAGCGCGATTTGCTGCATGGTGGTTGCTACAAAGAAGCTCAGCCCAGTTGCTATAATGCCAATCCAATTTTGGGTTGTGAATTTTATTGTGTGGCGCGATTTCATTAATTCGTAGATTGCAAAGGGAATGAGCGCTATTGCCGCCACAAGATATCGCACGCCGATGAATTGCATGGGGCCAATAGCATCCATGGCTGTCACTTGGGCAATAAAAGCTGCTCCCCAGATGATGGCAACGAAAAGCAAAAGTAGATTGGCAAGATATTTAGGCATTTTGACCCATCGTGTGATTTAAAATTCTTCAAAATTGGTATTAACATATTTCGTGTGGCCTGTCTTTTGAAATTTACCTTATTGTTTGGGATCAGTTATGGTGTCACTATCTGTCAGTATAGGAGCAACGCACCTATTTTCCTCTTTAAATTGATTTTAATTTACCCCATATTGTAACTATGGCAAAAGATGAAAAAAAAAATGATACAAAACCTGATGGATTTGGCGAAAGTCCACAGCCTCAATTGATTGGCACGCCCGTTAAAGGCGGCGTTGAGACTTGGGCTGAGCAAATTTCAAATTCTGCTCAAGAATTGGAAAAAGAAATCGCTGCTGCCCCAAAGCGTAAAAAAAACTCAAAAGCCACGGCCAAAGCTACTAATGCAGCTAAACAAAAAGTGGCTGGCGGCATGAACCCTATTGCGGGCTTAGATGTTGCCCTTGAGGATGTGGAAAAACTAACCAATAGCGGTGTGACTGCAACTGTTGAAGCGCTGTCGCAATTAATTGAAAATGGCCGTGAGGAAATGCAGGGTGATGTTTGGATACCCCATCGTCCAGAGCGTCCTGATAAAAGTGAGGGTGGTAGGCCTTTTGAGGTGGTTTCAGAATTTGCACCCAAGGGAGATCAACCAGAAGCCATCAAACATTTGGTGGAGGGCTTGCAAGAAGATAAAGAGCAAACCCAAGTGCTGCTGGGTGTAACGGGTTCGGGTAAAACGTTCACCATGGCAAAGGTGATTGAAGAAACCCAGCGTCCTGCACTCATTTTAGCACCGAATAAAACCTTGGCTGCCCAGCTTTATGGAGAGATGAAACAGTTTTTCCCCAATAATGCGGTGGAATATTTTGTATCCTATTATGATTATTACCAACCAGAGGCTTATGTGGCGCGCTCTGATACCTATATCGAAAAAGAGTCCTCGGTTAATGAACAGATTGACCGCATGCGTCACTCGGCAACCCGTGCGCTTCTAGAGCGTGACGATGTCATTATCGTGGCATCGGTTTCGTGTATTTATGGTATTGGTTCGGTGGAAACCTATACGGCGATGACCTTTGCCATGAAGGTGGGGGATACCCTTGACCAACGCCAATTGATGGCCGATTTAGTTGCACAACAATATAAGCGTAATGATCAAGCCTTTACCCGTGGCACATTTCGTGTGCGTGGCGATACAATTGAGATTTTTCCTGCTCACTTGGAAGATCGAGCATGGCGCATCTCGCTCTTTGGAGATGAGATAGAAACTATAACGGAATTTGATCCTTTAACGGGCAAAAAGACGGATGATTTGGAGCAGGTTAAAGTCTATGCCAATTCCCACTATGTTACCCCGGGGCCAACGTTACAACAGGCAACTAAAGCAATAAAGGTGGAGTTAAAACAACGCCTTGAAGAATTAAATAATGCAGGGCGTTTACTAGAGGCGCAGCGCTTAGAGCAGCGCACTACCTTTGATCTAGAAATGATGGAAGCCACCGGTGCCTGTGCGGGAATTGAAAATTATTCACGCTATTTGACAGGGCG
>CAKMZG010000019.1:20236-20816 GCA_929200335.1 uncultured Alphaproteobacteria bacterium
TGAGCCACCACCAACTTTATTTGAATATGTGCCCGATAATGCCATTGTTTTTGCAGATGAGAGTCATGTCACTATTCCACAAATTGGCGGCATGTATCGTGGTGACTTTAAACGAAAGGCAACCCTTGCTGAATTTGGTTTCCGTTTGCCATCATGCATGGATAACCGTCCATTGCGCTTTGAAGAATGGGATGCCATGCGACCACAAACCATTGCGGTTTCTGCAACCCCAAGTAAGTGGGAAATGGGCGAGACGGGTGGTGTTTTTGCTGAGCAAATTATTCGACCAACGGGCTTGATTGATCCGCCTGTGGAGATACGCCCTGTTAAAACGCAGGTGGATGATATTCTATATGAAGTCAAAGAAGTGGCAAAGCTGGGCTATCGTTCGCTGATTACAGTTTTGACCAAACGCATGGCGGAAGATTTAACGGAGTATCTTCACGAGAACGGCGTTCGTGTGCGCTATATGCATTCCGATATCGATACCATCGAGCGCATTGAGATTATACGCGATTTGCGTCTCGGTGCCTTTGATGTGCTGGTGGGAATTAACCTGCTGCGTGAGGGTTTGGATATT
>CAKMZG010000020.1 GCA_929200335.1 uncultured Alphaproteobacteria bacterium
AGATATGGTCAAAGGCTATACTCCCTTTGGGATTAATAACACGTCGTAGAGGAAGTTTTACAATCCACAATGAAAAATTAAGCGCCGGAACATAGAGTGCTAAATTAAATAATGCATAAAGCACCGGATAATTGAATCTATTTTGCTCTTGTAGTCCATTAGAAGGAACCAGATTTTGCACAATTTCTGGCAATAAAAAACCAAATGCGGCAGTTATTGCTGTTATTAAGCAGAACCAACTTATAAGGCTTATCAATATAACCAATATCCATCTAAAAAAACTGGCATAGGCGGATCGTGAGAGCCATAAGAGCTCTGGAATTTTATGGTCAAATAGGGTTTTAACGCTCATAATATCATTCTTTAAGGATTGAAACGCTCAATAATCCGTGCCTTTATGCTATCACGCACTTGGCGATAAGCATCTAAGATTTGATCGCGAGAACCCATAATTGTGCTAGGATTTGGGGTTTCCCAATATTCGACGGATGTGGATAGATTATCAGCTAACTCCAATGCGGCCTCATGGGCTTCATTAGTTAAGGCAATGATTAAATCAAAATAATTATCTTCTAAATAATCTAAGGACTTTGGTTCGTGATTGCGTTCAGTAATGCCAATTTCATTCAACACAATATCCACAAAAGGATCATCACCACCAGAATTTACGCCAGCGCTATCTGCAAAAATTTGATTTGGAAATAGATGTTTGGTTAAAGCTTCCCCCATGGGAGAGCGAATCATATTTTGTCCACACAGGAATAAAACAGAATTAGGACGTTTTTTTGTGCTTTGCTCTGTCATGATTTAACCCCTTGAGTGTAGAACACAAACTAGAGTAAATAGACGGCGCGCTGTGTCAAAATCCACTTCTATCTTGCCATCAAGGCGATCCATTAGCGTTTGCGAACCTTCATTGTGCAAACCTCGACGCCCCATATCAATGGCCTCAATTTGTGTAGGGCTGGCAGATTTGATTGCTTCAAAATAACTTTCACAAATCATGAAATAATCTTTGATAATTTTACGAAACGGTGAAAGCGATAGAATATGTGTGATAACTGGCTCACTAGCTTCATTCATAATATTAAATACCAGTCGATTTTCATGAATAGAGAGAATTAATTTGTAAGGGCCGTCATTATATCCAATAGGCTGAAATGAATTCTGCTCAATCAAATCAAAGATAGCTACTGCACGTTCATGCTCCACATCCGCAGAGGCACGCCCGATGGATACTTCATCAAGCTCCACCTCAATCAAACGTGCATTTGAACCATTGCTCACTATATTATTCCTCAATTTAAGCGTAGTCGTATAGACTTCGCATGGGCTCCCAAACCCTCTTCTTCCGCTAAAATCATCGCCGCTTCGCCAATTTCGCGTAATTGTTCTGCGCCACATTTTAGAATAGACGTCCGTTTCATAAAATCAAGTACAGATAATGCAGATGAAAATCTTGCCGAACGTGCAGTAGGTAGCACATGATTGCAACCAGCAACATAATCACCTACAGCCTCAGGTGTATGGTGGCCTAAAAATACGGCTCCTGCATTGTGAATTTTATCAAATAGAGCCTCAGGGTTCTCTACGGCTAATTCCAAATGTTCAGGGGCTATGGCATCTACCAATGGGGTTGCGTCATCTAAAGTTTTAACAATAATGACAGCGCCATAGGTTTCCCAGCTCTCGCGGGCAATCGCCTCGCGTGGTAATTGTTGCAATTGGCGCTCAACCGCTTGTTCAACGGCCATGCCTAGGGTTTCGTCGGTTGTAATAAGGATAGATTGAGCGCTGATATCATGCTCTGCTTGTGCAAGTAAATCGGCTGCAATCCAATCAGGGTTGCCAGTGTGATCAGCAACCACAAGAACCTCTGATGGCCCTGCGATCATATCAATGCCTACGGTGCCAAATACTTCGCGTTTTGCAGCGGCAACAAATGCATTGCCAGGACCTGTGATTTTTGCAACAGGCTTAATGCTCTCAGTGCCGTGGGCAAGGGCAGCAACTGCTTGCGCACCACCGATGCGGTAAATTTCATTCACGCCGGATAGATGAGCGGCAGCTAAAACAAGTGGATTGATAAGTCCATCAGGGGTTGGCACTACCATTGCAATGCGTTTGACACCAGCAACATTGGCCGGCACAGCATTCATTAAAACTGAACTTGGATAGCTTGCAGTGCCCCCCGGCACATAAATACCGGCCGCTTCTATGGCATTCCAGCGGCTACCCAATTCAACCCCAATGGCATCTTCATAGCGATCATCTTTAGGTAATTGACGTTCATGATGGCTTTTGATGCGATCCCGTGCCAGTTTTAAGGCATCCATGGTTTCAGGCTTGACCTGTTTGATGGCCATCTCAATCTCTTGATCTGTAATTCTTAAATCATTTTTTGTGATGGTTTGGCGGTCAAATTTATTGGTATATTCTACTAGTGCATCGTCACCGCGTGATTGTACGTCATCAATAATTTTTTTGACCACATCCACCACGTCTTGAGCGGTTTCACGCTTCATGGATAAAAGGTTTGAGAATTCACTCTCAAAGGTTAGATCATTTTGATTTAAACGCAGTACCACAGCTTATTTCCCAAATTATACATTATCGGTATCTTATAAGTTTATCCTATAAAAGATAATTTTGGATAAAAACAGGGGGAAGTTGTCGCTATTATGAGGAAATTTCATGCTTTGGTAAATGCTCACTACCCCAACTGGCATCCATATCGCTTAATTGGGCTTCAATAACTTCCACATGTAAGCGGATTGCGGCATCACCTGAGAATAATAGTTCGATGGTTCCTGCGGGGAAATTGGTTTCATTAAAACGTATGGCAAGCAAAGATAATACGGCGTCTTTTGCCTCTAGATTAAAGCCAGTATGTTGAGCATTTTCTACACGATCAAAATGTAAAACACTTAGTCTGCGCTCAAATGGGTCTGTTTTAGATTTGCCCTCAGCTTGCTCCCAGACAAAACGATTGAGCTTTAAAACAAATTTCTTTTGCTTGGGATTAAAATCAATATCAGCGATTTTAAGCACGGCATCCTGCACGTGAGCGGAGACAATATTTAGATCTTCATCATCTAAAGCCAGTAGTTTTAATCTTTTCATGAGAGTTCTCCGTTTGTTATATTTTTTAAATAGGAATTATAGACTTAATGCACAAGGATTAGGCTTTAAATTGGGTAATTTTTTTTGTGCCGTGCAATTCTTAATACTAAGGTTCTTAAATAAACCTTGCTTTTTAGGCAAAAGCTTCTTAAGTATAGGTTCTCGATGTTTGGCCAGACTATTGGGCCGCAATGCTTTATGGGTTTATTGCCTGACAGGTCTTTGACCTTCAAAATTAGGTTTGTTGCTGATTAGCTTGATTGTTTATATATTCTCTCCAAAAGTCGAAACTTCAAGTAACTTATGTTTTGCATGAGTTACCTCTTTTAAATATCTGAATAGGACTAAAGACTATGGAATCTGGTACTGTAAAATTTTACAACGAAAAAAAGGGTTATGGATTTATCCAACCTGCAAGCGGCGAAAAAGACATTTTCGTACATGCCACTGCTCTTGAGCGTGCTGGCCTTGGTGCATTAGCAGACGGACAAGCGGTTAACTTTGACACCCAACTTGATCCTCGCAGTGGTAAAACTGCCGTTGATAAAATTGAGCTAGCTTAATTTTTATTAATGTTTTTTAAGAATATTGTGCAGAGCTTTTGAAAAAGAGCTCTGCATTTTTATGCTTTGAGTAAGGTGCTTTCTAGCGCATGTAACGGTTAGGTGGGTTCACCTAAACGAGAACTATTCGCGCAAAGTAAGGAAACTAAAGCGGCGTTTTGAATTCATATATAAGCATCATCTAGTACATGTCACCCCAAAGTAGGTTTTGGTTTTGGGAATAATGACATGTAATAACGAAGGGATAGTGCACATTTATGAAGCTATAGATAAATGATGCTTTAAGCCTTGCTGCGCTTAAGCCAATACAATAAGGCTGCACTCATAATAAGGGTGAAACTCCCGCCATAGTAAAGCGTAGAGCCGCTATCTAATACAACCAAAATTGTAGCAACAATTGAAGCGATAGCCATCTGGATAGTGCCTAAAACACCAATGGCCATTCCAGCTAACCCCCCAAATGGGTTAACCGCTACCCCTTGAGCATTGCCAAATGAAATGGCAAAGCCAATACTGCCCAAACCAATTGGCAACATAAATTTCCAAGCACTATCAATATTCTCTAGCCCGATAAAAAATAATGCTATGGATGATATTATAATAAATAATAGACCAATAATTATGGTGGTTGATACGCTTAACCATTGATTTATCCTAGGCACCATTAGAGCAGCCACCATAATCAATGCAGCGTTTAATGAGAAAACTTGGCTAAAGACCGAGATGCTTAACCCTGCTTGTTGAATTAAAATGACAGGAGAAATGGTCAAATAGGTAATGATATAAGATAAAACCGTTATGCAAATTATTGCTGCTGGCCAACTTTGGGGTGTTTTAACTATGGTTTTGACATTTTTGAAAAAATTTGCAGCGCCAACGGATTGTGATTGGGATAAATCTGCGGTTTCTTTAAAAAACATAAAAGCAAATATTGCTAGAATGATAGCGCTTACTGCAAAGACAATAAAAATACTGCGCCATCCCCAGTAGATAATGATTGCAGCTCCTATCATAGGTGCAATTGCGGGCGCTAAGTTTAAAATGCCATGCAAATAGGAAAATTTGCTAGGTACAGTCTCTTCCTCAAAACTATCTTTAGCAATGGTAAAGGCTGCAACCACACATGCGCTTGCGCCTAAACCTTGAAGAAAGCGTACGATGACAAAGGCTGTAAATGAGGTGGTGAAATAGGCATAAATAGACGCGATGGTGAACAGCCCAAGTCCAAATAAAATTAAAGGTCGTCGCCCGAAGCGATCAGAAAAACTGCCGAGCGGCAATTGCATCAGGCCAAGCGCTAATACAAAGCTGCTGATAGACCATTGCGCTGTTGCTGGGCTTACATTAAATGTTGTCGACATATCATTAATAGCCGGCAACAGGAGATCAATACCTAAAGGGCTTAATAAAACCAATAGAATAGGCATGAGCATAACACGAATGTCACTCATTTGAATCCAATCTTACGAATAAGAACGGATTATTCAGAAACCCGCTCTATGTTTGCGCCCACATTTCGTAATTTTTCTTCTAAGCTCTCAAAGCCACGATCCAAGTGATAAACGCGGTGAATTTCAGTTTCACCACTGGCAACAAGTCCCGCAATAACAAGCGATACTGAAGCACGTAAATCAGTTGCCATCACAGGAGCGCCAGCAAGGCTATCAACTCCCGTAATCGTTGCTTTTTGGCCATCAAGGGCAATTTTTGCGCCAAGACGAGCCAATTCGCTCACATGCATAAAGCGGTTTTCAAAAATTGTTTCCGTAATTTCTGAAATGCCCTCCGCTTTTAACATTAATGCCATTAATTGCGCTTGACAGTCTGTCGGAAAGCCAGGATGCGGCTCGGTCGACACTTTTACTGGCAGAATAGGCGTACCCTTGCGCATGATGCGAATGCTATTTTCACCCTTTTCTATGGTAATACCTGCTTGTTCTAGCACATCTAGAGTGGTTTTTAAAAGCCCTGATTCAACATCAGTGAGTGTTACATCACCACCGGCCATTGCAGCGGCCATGGCGTAGGTGCCGGCTTCAATGCGATCTGCTACCACGCGATGGGTTGCGCCGTGGAGTTTTTTAACCCCTTCAATGGTAATAGTTCTTGTGCCTTGGCCACTTACCTTGGCGCCCATAGCATTCAGGCATTCTGCCAGATTAACCACTTCAGGCTCACGCGCTGCATTGTTAATTACCGTGGTGCCTTTGGCCAGAGTTGCCGCCATCATCATCACATGGGTTGCACCCACGGAGACTTTAGGAAAGCGATAAGTTGTGCCTTTTAAACCCTCAGGTGCTTTGGCAAGTGCATAGCCATTTTCAATGGAAATTTCAGCGCCTAAAGCTTCTAAGCTCTCAATGAAAAGATCCACAGGGCGTGTGCCAATGGCACAACCGCCGGGTAAGGACACGCGGGCTTCTCCCATGCGGGCTAAAAGTGGGCCAATAACCCAAAAGCTTGCACGCATTTTGGAGACCAACTCATAAGGTGCTGTGGTATCAACAATATTCTTGGCTTTAAACACTATGGTTTGACCGCTTAACTCACTTTGGCCCGGTTGTTTGCCTTTAATTTGGTGGTCAGTGCCGTGATTACTCAAGATGCGCATTAGGCTTGCCACATCTGCAAGGCGCGGCACATTTTCTAAAACCAGCTTCTTGCTGGTTAGCAGTGAAGCAATCATAAGGGGGAGAGCGGCATTCTTTGCTCCAGAAATTGGGATAGAGCCGTTTAATTCGCCGTTAGCGCGGACAATGATGCGATCCATGTGTGTTCCTCAAATCTGGCACTTAATGCCGATGACAGTTTCTGCCTTTGGCACTTAGTACATATGCCATGCTGGTCTTTGCTTTATCCTATAAAGTGATGAGCTTCAATGGGGATGCCATTATTTATAGGCTGCACAAATAATTTATGAAATTACGTGCCAGTAAAAACTTTATTTTTGTTTAAAATATGAATGACTCTAATCTTTAGTTGATTTTGAGCGGGCATGTTGTTTTCTGCGTTGTAAATTATCACGCAATGCCTTTGTCAAACGCTCTTTGCGAGCATCTGCTGCAGTTTTTTGTGATTTTGGCTCTGTTTGCTTTGATTTCTCAGTCATAGACAAATGCCCCAGAGCTTGATGCCTTTGTATGAATTCAAAGCGTTGCTCTAGTTTCCCTAATTGGCGCGGATAGTTCTCGTTTAGATTAAATCACTGAAATGCTACACGCGCTAGTGTTGAATAGTAACTTAAGTTTTTAGATGAACCCATAAAATTTGTAAATCCCACTTGCAAGTTTTGATACTCTGTGGCAATAGGCTGGCCAAGCCCACGTTGTGGGTAACCCTAAATAGTGGGTAACCGCCGAATGGTGGTCGGGCTGCCGTAGCTCAGTGGTAGAGCACCTCATTGGTAATGAGGAGGTCGAGAGTTCAATTCTCTCTGGCAGCACCATCAATCTTCTTTCAGAAAAATTAATGCGATAGTGATTTGCATTATAACTATCACAGTTGTTCTCGGACTTTCTCCAATAGATCTACTGCTATATTTAAGTTGGGGTTGTACTAGTGCGTGTAGCATTTAAGTGGATTCACTTAAATGAGAACTATTCGCACAAATAAAGGAATGTGGTGGCGTTTTAATAACCCATCGCCACAAAATCAATTAAAGATATTAAAACAATGGGTTAAAGATTATATGGGCTAGTTATCTAGTACAGCCCCAAATTTTATAATTGCAATAAATTATGATTTGCGTATTTACCCATAAAAAAGACGACCCAAGAGCCGCCTTTAAATTCATTATATCTATAATGCGTTAAGCTTAACGTCTGGCTTTATTTCTGCGTTCAGATAGCGGATGGTAAGCGACCTTTGAGTGAAACTCGCAATAGGGTGCTTCATCTTTAGTGTTGTGTCCGCAGAAATGGAAATCTGGATTTTGCGGGTCGCCACTTGGCCATTTGCATGTGTTTTCTGTCAATTGCAGAAGCGTCAAGCGCTTTGACATTGGCACTACCACATCTTCTTGTGGGCGTGTATCTGCCACCGCATCAACGGCTTCTTCCATCTTTAACGCGGCAGAACCTACGGAGCGGGCTGTGGTTGCTGCGCGAACTGGTCTACTTGCACTGCTGCCGCCACTGCCAATATTAGATTTGCTCGTAGTTGTGGTTGTGCGCTTGGTGCGAGTTGTGCTTGTTGAAGCTGCCTTTGGCTTAGCGCGTCCTGAAAGTCCTAAGCGGTGCACTTTACCAATCACAGCATTACGGGTTACGCCGCCAAGCTCTTTTGCGATTTGGCTAGCGGTTAAGCCATCAGCCCATAGTTTCGATAGTTTTTCTACGCGGTCATCAGTCCAAGACATATTTATATCCTTAAAATCACCCAAGACACTAAAATTTAACGTGTCTTACCGAGCTGTTAATCCTATTGCTTCAATAACGCTGCCCAAGTTTCATTGTGACGAGACATAGAGATCCCATGTCAGCGTTCAGCGCTGAAGCAAAGCGAATGATACTGATTAAACAGAGCTAAATGAGAATTTTGCCATCCCCTAAAAGGGCGCTCTGTTAACTAATTTTTAACGAAAGTAGTGAGCAAATTAGCCGCTGGCAAGGGGTGTAAGGCCAGTTTGAATCATTTTTTCTATTTGTCCCCAACTTCGAGAATCATATTCTAATTTTATAAAAAAACCTGTGGAACAAATTAAAAAAATCAAGCCCTGTTCTGGATTTTTTTTAAAAAACTTCTCTCAAAAATTTCATTTCGGGCGTGAATTATGGCATTTTTGCAGCAAAACCCTCATATAGGCGGCTTTTTATTGACAGCCCATAGGGGCATTGTGATATAGGAATATCTTAAATTCACTAGAGTTTAAAAAATATTCAGTCTGCCATACACAACCTTTGGCAGGCTTTTCTTTTTTGTTTGCTGAGATAAAGAGGCTAAATCATGTCTAAAGACAATTCCATATATAATACATTTGCCCGCCCTGATATTACATTTGTGCGTGGCGAAGGTGTGCGATTGTTCACAGACAAGGGCGAGGAATATATTGATTTCGCCGCTGGCATAGCAGTGAATTCATTAGGCCATGTGCATCCTCATTTGGTCAAAACCTTAACTGAGCAAGCCGAAAAGCTTTGGCATGTGTCTAATCTGTTTGAAATTCCCGATCAGACCCGTCTGGCCGAGCGTTTGGTTGAGGCTACATTTGCAGAAAAAGTATTTTTCACTAATTCAGGTACCGAAGCGCTAGAATGTGCAATTAAAACCGCCCGTCATTATCATTATGATAGGGGTGATGAAGAGCGCATTAATATCATCACGTTTGAAGGTGCTTTTCATGGCCGTACATTGGCGACTATTGCTGCTGGTGGTCAGGAAAAATATCTTGAAGGCTTTGGCCCAAAGGCGCCGGGCTTTATTCAAGTGCCATTTGGCGACTGGGATGCATTACTAGAGGTCGTCAATGATAAAACGGCAGCGCTCTTGATTGAGCCGATACAGGGCGAGGGTGGCTTGCGCCCTGTGCCTTATAATGAGTTGCGGGATATGCGTAAGCTTTGCGATGATAATGGTATTTTGCTTATCTATGATGAGGTGCAAACGGGTGTCGGGCGCACAGGTAAACTCTTCGCCCATGAATGGGCTAATTTAGAAGGCCAATCAGCAGCGCCTGATATTATGGCTGTGGCTAAAGGTATTGGCGGCGGTTTTCCGCTTGGCGCATGTCTGGCAACTGAGGCGGCTGCGAGATCTATGGGACTTGGCACCCATGGTACAACCTTTGGCGGCAATCCTCTTGCTATGGCAGTGGGTAATGCGGTTTTAGATGTTGTGCTTGAGGATGGCTTTTTAATAGAAGTGCAGCAAAAGGCGCAAATTTTTAACCAAAAACTGGGGGCATTAGTGGATGCCTATCCGCAATATATTAAAGGCATTCGCGGTGAGGGGTTGATGTTAGGCATTGAGTGCGAGGCATCTAATTTAGCTATTAAAGACGCATTCTTGGAAGCTAAGCTTTTAACGGTGCCTGCGGGTGCTAATGTGTTGCGTTTATTGCCGCCACTCACCTTGAGCGAGGATGATGTTAATGAGGGCATTAAGCGCATGGATGAGGGTCTAGCGGCATTAGCAGCAAAAGATAAATAAGCTGCAAAATAATAAATCAGCATATAATATATAATAACTATGGGAACATCACATGAGTGAGGCGAAACATTTTTTGGATTTGGATCAATTGTCAGCGGATAAGCTGCGTGAGATCATGGAGCAATCCAAAGCTATGAAGAAGGCCATAAAAGAAAATGGCGTAACCCCAAAACATGAAGCCCCTTTGGCAGGTAAAGTTTTGGCGATGATTTTTGACAAACCATCAACCCGCACGCGAGTATCTTTTGATGTAGGAATGCGTCAATTGGGCGGCGAGACTTTGATCATTGAAAGTTCTAACAGCCAATTAGGCCGTGGTGAGACTATTGCAGATACGGCGCGTGTTTTATCACGCTTTGTGGATGCTATTATGATCCGTACCACAGAGCATGATCGTTTGGTAGAATTGGCAAAATATGCCACTGTTCCTGTCATTAATGGCCTAACGGATGATACGCACCCTTGCCAAATTATGGCAGATATCATGACTTATGAAGAGCACCGCGGTTCAATAAAGGGCAAAACTATAACATGGCTTGGCGATGGTAATAATGTTTTGCATTCGCTCTTACAAGGCGCCGCTCAATTTGGTTATAATATGAATATTGGTGTGCCAGAAGGCCGTGAGCCAGAAGCGCGTTATGTGGAATATGCGCGAAAAGCTGGTGTAACCATTAATATGGGCAGCGATGCAGTTACGGCTACAAAAGACAGCGATTGTGTGATTACGGATACTTGGATTTCCATGGGCGATGACAGCGTTAAAGATGGCCATAATCTTTTTGCGCCTTATCAAGTTAATGATGAGATGATGGCACATGCTAAATCCGATGCAATTTTTATGCATTGCCTACCTGCGCACCGCAATGAAGAAGTAACCGATAGTGTCATGGATGGCCCTCAATCTGTGGTATTTGATGAAGCTGAAAATCGCTTGCATGCACAAAAAGGTATCTTGGCCTATTGTTTTGGTGAAATTTAAATAATTTGAGCTCTTGTAGATTTAAAACCTGTGTCCTATTTAGGGTGCAATTAAGAGTAATCTTGGCAAGAACAGTCTTGGAAAGAGCCTAGTTATGACATCAAATACGATCCTACCACTCGAAAGCATGCCCGAAGCGCTTAAAAATATTGAGCTGGCTGGTGATGATGCTATTGTACCATTTCAGGTAGATCCTTTGGATGTGCGCGGTCGTGCGGTGCAACTAGGTTCTCTTTTGGATGATGTTTTAGGGCGTCATACTTATCCTGAGGCCGTATCAAAGCTTTTAGCGGAGGCTATTGTTTTGACTTCGCTACTGGGTTCATCAATGAAGTTTGATGGCCGTTTTATCTTGCAAACCCAGAGCGAAGGACCTGTATCGCTTCTGGTTGTGGATTTTAAAACACCCCATCAAATTCGTGCCTATGCGCGCTATGAGGAAGCTGATGTGATCAGCATGTCACGAGAAGAGGGCTTTAAGCCTTATGATCTGCTTGGTAAAGGCATTTTGGTAATGACCGTTGATCAAGGTCAGCATATGGAGCGTTATCAAGGCATTGTGCAATTAAGCGAAGGTGGTTTTGAGGCGGTTGCAGAAGAGTATTTCAAGCAATCTGAGCAAATTCCAACCGTGGTGCGCTTAGCTGTAGCCGAAAGCCTAACTCATGATCGGGACGCTGATAAAGGTGAAGAAGCAAAGCATGGATGGCGTGCTGGCGGAATGCTGGCACAATTTTTGCCCCATTCAATTGAGCGCATGAAACAGGCTGATCTATCAGGTGGCGAAGCGCCAGAGGGTGCTGATGTGCCAGAGGTAGAGGTTGATGATGCTTGGCTTGAGGCAACTGCATTAATTGGCACCATTGAGCCAGTTGAGCTGATCGATCCCAATGTGCCGGTTGAGCGCTTATTATTACGTCTTTTTAATGAGCATGGTGCAACGGTTTATCCTGCAACGGCAATGGAGGCAAAATGCTCTTGCTCACAGGCTGGTATAAAAGACGTTTTGGCTGGTTTTACGGCAGAGGAATTGGCACAATCTACTGAAGATGGCAAGATTTCGGTTAATTGCGAATTTTGCAGTACTAGCTATGAATTTGATCCTGCTGATTTTCAAAATTAACTTGATTTAACTGCCAAATGGTTATGATTTTTTAACCATGCCTCTTAATTACTAAATTGTAATTTTGTGATTTACTCTTTCCACTTTATACTTTGTGTAAATGGGTCGCCGCTTTGCTATTGGCGTGAAAAGAGTTAGATATGCTTGAAAAAAATACAATTTCTACCGATGAAAACAAGAAGGTTATTATAACTGCAGTAACCTCTCAGGATAAGTCTGCCGAGCCTTCGGATGCGGGCAAAATTAATATCCCTCGCACAATCATTCAAAGCATATTGCTTGTAATAACTTTAACTCTTTCTGTTGTTGTCATGAAATGGATGATTGCTAACCCACCTAAGAAGCCAAGCCGTCCGCCCTTTGCAAAATTTCTAGCCATTGAAAGTCTAGTCGCAGAAGTGAAAAACCACCAACCTAGCTTCATTGCTTATGGTACGGTTGTCGCTGGACGTTCTATTGATTTACGCACGTCTGTTTCTGGTGATATCATTGCCATTAATGAAAACCTGCGTGTTGGCTCTAAAGTCGAGACTGGTACTGAATTATTGCGCATTGATGATTTTAATTATCAAGGTGCCTTGCGAGAGGCTGAAGCTAATTTGTTGCAAACTAAGGCTTCTATCGTCGAAAGTGAAGCTAGCCTTGTTAATGAAAAGCTAAAGTTAGAAACCGCTCGAGAACAATTAAAAATTGCTGAAACTGATTTATCCCGCACCATGAAATTGCATGAAAATGGTACGGTTACACAAAAGCAGGTGGATGATAAAACCCTAACCCTTTCTCAACGTCGTTCGGCCGTGCAGGGCAGCGAGAGCGCTTTGCAAATTGCAGCCGCGCGTTTAGAAGGCCAAAGAGCCAATTTGCAAAGATTAGAGTGGGGTGTGGAACGCGCCAAACGTAATTTGGAAAATACGCTGCTTAAAGCGCCGTTCTCGGGCATCATTCAAAAGACATCTGTGGATCTTGGAAAATTAGTCAATGCTAATGAGATTATTGCTAATCTCTATGATGACGAGAGCCTAGAAGTTAAATTCACTTTAACAGATGAACAATTTGGCCGCTTGCAGAAATCTGAAAATGGCTTGATTGGTAGAAAACTCGATGTAGTTTGGCAGGTGGGTCAACAAAGGGCAGAATATCAAGCTAAGATTAATCGCATTGGCGCTGAAATTGATAGCAAACGTGGTGGTGTTGATGTTTATGCAAGTTTAAATGGCATTGCTGCATCGGATGTTGATTCAAATGCTGCATTTGAAATTCGCCCCGGTGCATTTGTTGAGATGATCGTGCCTGATGTGGTCTTTAAAAATACCGTCAAAGTGCCAGATACAGCCGTATATGATGGGGATACAGTTTATGTGGTTGAGGGCGATGTTTTAAAAAGCCGCAAGGTGGATGTAGTTCTCTATGATGGTGAAAATGCTATTATTGCTTCTGGGTTAAAGGCAGGTGAGAAGATTTTGACTACCCGCATCGCCCAAGTAAGCGATAAGCTGAAGGTTAAGGATTTTAATGAGGCTCCCTCATCTAACAAGTTTGCGCCATCTGAAATAAAATCTAAAAAAGATAAATCTAAGGGTGGGCAATAGACATGCGTGAATTGCCAAAAACGAGTTCCATCATTGGGCTTTTTACCCGTCATCCTAATGCTGCAAACCTGCTTATGGTCTTGATGATCATTTTTGGTTTTTTTGCACTTTCAAAAGTAAATACTCAATTTTTCCCAACCATTGAGCGTGAAACTGTTGTGGTTAGCGTTAAATGGGATGGTGCAAGCTCGGAAGATGTTGAAAAAAGCATTTTAAACGTCATGGAACCCTCTCTGCGCTATTTAGATGGGGTGCAAGATATGTACTCTACTGCACGAGAAGGATCGGCTTCAATCTTTCTGATCTACGATCCAGGCAGTGATATGGATAAGGCAGTATCAGAGGTGGAGACGGCAGTAAAAGCTGTAACCAATTTGCCAGAATCTGTTGAAACACCCTCGGTTAGCCAGTCAAAATGGTATGACCGGGTAGCGCGATTGCTTTTAACGGGCAATGTGCCTGAGGCGGCCTTGCGCGTCTATGCAAAGAAAATCCGTGATGATTTAATAGATCGCGGCATTGATAAGGTGTCATTTTCTGGTTTTCGTGATGAAGAATTACATGTTGATGTGCCTGAATATCAATTGCGTCGTTTGGGCATGACCATTGAAGATGTCTCAAATGCTATTAAGAATAACAGCCGCGATTTACCTTCAGGTAATATTGAAGGTAATGTAGAAAAACAAATTCGCGCGGTAGCTGATGCAAAATCAGAAAAGGCCATTAATTCTGTTGAGATACGCAGCTTTGAAACCGGCGAAAAAATAAGAGTTGGCGATATTGCTGAAGTCAAAGCGGCCTTTTCTGATGATGATACTTTGGGTTTTTCCAAAGGGCGGAATGCCATTCGTTTGACCGTTCAGCGGGTTGCAACAGCTGATACGCTTGAAACTGCAAAAATATTGGATGATTACCTATTAGAGGTAAAGGAAAATCTTCCAGCTGATTTGGAATTAATCCGATATGATGCCCGTGCGGACTATCTGATTGATCGCATATCTTTGCTTGTCAATAACGGCTTAACGGGCCTGGTGATCGTTGTTTTAGTGCTGTTTATCTTTCTCAATGCGCGGGTCGCCTTTTGGGTTGCTATGGGCATTCCCGTTGCCATGTTGGCGACTATCGGTTTTATATTTTTGCTGGGAGAGACCATCAATATGATGTCGCTCTTTGCTTTGATTATGATGTTGGGAGTTATTGTTGATGATGCCATTGTGGTGGGCGAGCAAACGGCTACCAATATGGAGAATGGCCAAGCCTCCTATGAAGCGGCAGAGCGTGGGGCGCAGCGCATGGTGTTGCCTGTTATGGCAGCGATGATTACGACACTTGCCTCTTTTGCCCCTTTGCTTGTTGTGCAAGATGTGATTGGCAAAATGGCATCTCCCATTCCCATTGTTGTTTTAGCAGTGATCGCAGCCAGTCTGATTGAGTGTTTTTTAATCCTGCCTGCTCACCTTGCCCATACTATGGAAACTAAGCTTAAGAAGCGTTGGTCATATTGGCGACAAATCTTTTTTGCGGTGTGTTTTGCTATTTTCTTTTTAAGCTTAGCCTCACGGGGCGATGGCAGCAGTTTATTTTATCCATTTAATGCCATTGTAGCTGGAGTGCAATTTTTACAAAACAACCTATCAGGTTTTTCATTTTCAATTTTATTTGGGGTTATTGCGCTTGTTGTTGGAACGCTTCTAGAGGCTGGTGTTACTGCATTAGAAAAATTTGTTGCTGGTCGTCGTCAAGATGTTCAAATTAAAAGCCATGATCAATCTGTGATGAAAAAAAGCAGAATGCGTCAATGGTTTGATAATGGCTTTAATGCTTTTCGTGATGGGCACTTTAATAATTTTGTGCGGTTATCGTTTAATTATCGTTATCTTACAGTCGCCATTGCCATTGCCAGCGTTTTGATATTGGCCATTGGATTGTTGCAAAGTAAGCGCGTCGGGTTTGTATTTTTTCCATCTCCTGAATCAGAAAACATTCGAGCGCGAATAGTTTTCCATTCTGGCATAACCCAAGATGCCGCCATCAAAGCGTTGAATAGAGTTGAGCAAAGTCTTTATAAAACTGAAGCAGAGATTGGTGGTGATGAGCAATTGGTAACGGCTGCATTTGCCACTTTAGGTTCATCAGGCAGTCAATCTGGCGATAATATTGCCAGTATTGCAGTGCAGTTAACCTCAAGCGAGGTGCGCACTGTGCGTACGAATAAACTGGTAAAGGCTTGGCAGAAAAACTTGCCTAAAATTCCGGGCATTAAGCGCTTGGTTATTCGTCAAAGTCGTGGTGGGCCTCCAGGCGTTGATGTGGCTGTGGAGTTGCGTGGTGATGATGCCGCAACCCTAAAAGCAGCAGCGCAGGAGATAATTCCATTGGTGGATAAAATTAACGGGGTTTCGGGCGCTGATGATGATTTATCTTATGGTAAGCCTGAAATCATTATGAACCTATCGCCTCATGGTGCTGCTCTTGGTTTTTCCATTGAAAATGTGGGATCCCAAGTGCGCAATGCGCTTGCGGGTATGGTGCCACGCCGATTTGTTAAAAATGGCGATGAGGTGGTGGTGCTTGTCTCGCAAAAAATGCGAGAAAATGGGTTGGCCGCTTTGCGCAGTATGAATTTAAAGAGCCCGAAGGGTGAATTTATCCCTCTGGTGGATATTGTAAATTTAGAAGAGCGCCAAGGGTTTTCTACCATTCGTCGTGAAGATGGCAAAACGGTTGTAAAGGTGGAGGCAGATTTAGACTATGCTTTAAATACAACAGAAGAAGCCATTGCAGAATTAGAGCGCGGGGCATTGCCAGCCATTGCTCAAAAATATGGTGTGGAATATTTCTTTGGCGGTAAAGCAGAAGAGCGCAAAAAAGCATTCGCCGATTTGCAACTTGGGGTTATGCTCGCCCTAACAGTGATCTATATTGTTTTGGCTTGGACATTTGGCAATTATTTTTTACCCTTTGTGATCATGCTAATCATTCCATTTGGGGTTGTTGGCGCCATATTTGGCCATTGGCTTATGGGCTTTAAATTGACCATCTTATCCCTAATGGGAATTCTGGGTTTGGCGGGAATTTTGGTAAATGATAGCATCATTTTGGTTAGCCGCTTAAATGAACGAATGGCATTGGGGGAGAGCATGCGTTCTGCATCTATTGGGGCCAGTCGTGATCGTTTTCGTGCGGTGCTTTTAACATCACTGACTACTATTGGTGGGCTTATTCCGCTGTTATTTGAAAAAAGTGTTTCTGCACAATTCCTATTGCCTATGGCGATTACGATGGTGTTTGGCTTGGCTTTTGCTACTTTATTAGTGCTGTTCTTAGTGCCAGCTTTTATGGGCATTGGTTATGATATTAAATGGGCGATGGAGCGGATTTTTGGTAATCAAAAGCCTGCCTCATTACCTGCTGAATAATATAGTTGAAATAATTTATTTGCGCCAAAAACTTGGCATGAACAGCACAAATACGGCAAAAAATTCCAAACGTCCTGTAATCATGGCAGCGCTTGATATCCATTTTGCAGTGTCGGTTAATTCCACAAAATTTCCTGCAGGCCCCACCATTGAACCAAGGCCTGGGCCAACATTGGACACCATGGAGGCAGATGTGGATACAGCAGTAATAAAATCAAGCCCTGTGAATGAGAGCAAAACTGCTACAACAGCAAAGGTTGCAATATAAACAAAAAATAGGCTCATCACCGCAACAGAGACTTTGTCACTTAAGGGTTTACCATTATAACGTTTAATGAATATGCCATTGGGATAGACAATGCGGTTTACATGTTGGCGTAAATCTTGAAACAATACCTGAAAACGGAAGATTTTTATGCCACAAGAGGTAGAGCCAGCACAGCCACCGCAAAAAGCGACAAAAAAGAATAAAACCGTAGCAGGTGCGCCCCATTGGGTATAATCATCTGAGGCATAGCCCGTGCCAGTCATGATAGAGGTAATGTTAAAAGCAGCTTTTAATACTCTGTCCCAGCCTTCATTGCTACCATTGATGGTTTGAAACAGCCATGCAAGAAAAATAAAACTGGCTAACATGCTAAAAAACACACGTACTTGGCTGTCTCTTACCAAGCTCCATTTATCGATGGTCATCATACGCACATAGAGCAAGAACGGCAGGGAGCCTAAGATCATGAAAATGATAGTGATGATATCAATGGCGGGATTTTCGAACTCACCCATAGAATTATTGCGGGTGGAAAATCCGCCTGTTGCAACTGTACTCATGGAGTGAACCAACGCATCGCCAATATCCATGCCAGCAAGCAAGTAACAAAAGGCACAAAGCGCGGTAAAAAAAATAAAGACAAAGGTTAGCGCGCTAGAGATTTGCGTTGCACGGGGTAATATTTTTTCTGCAGTATCAAAAGCTTCTACCTTGAAAAGTTGCATGCCGCCGATGTTTAACATGGGCAGAATAGCCACCGCCATAACAATAATGCCAAGGCCGCCCATCCATTGTAGCATCCCGCGCCAAACTAGAATGCCAAAGGAGACATGATCCAGATCAGGAATAACAGTAGCACCCGTTGTTGTAACGCCTGAGATAGCCTCAAAATAGGCATCCGTATAATGAGGCACCGCGCCAGACCATAATAGCGGTAATGCAGCAATGGCAGAGATGACAATCCAAGCGGATACAGTCATCAAAAAAGCTTGGCGAATGTTTAAACTTTTTGGAATACCACGGGTGGAAAATACCAACCCAAGGCCGATGATGCAGGAGATCATGCTGGTTTCTAAAAAAGGTGCCCATGTGGGATTATCGTGATGAAAATCAACAGCCGCAGGGATCAATAATGCTGCACTCAATAGTGTAAGCAAAATGCCAAGAACTAAAAATACAGGTTGGAGTTGAAAACGCACGTTTGATAGCTTTCTCTAATTCAGCGTGTGCGTTGCTTGGGGCAAATCCAATGAAAAACTTGGAATTTGCACTTGCAGGGTTTCACCATTTTCACACTCCATAATATAATAACCGCTCATGACCCCTGATGGAACCTTCAACGGACAGCCCGAAGTATACTCATAGCTGCTGTTGGGTGCAAGTATTGGTTCTTCGCCAACAACGCCGCGCCCGCGCCCTTCTTCCACTTGCCCCAATTCATCAATAATCTTCCAATAACGCTCCCGCAATTGTAGCTTATATTGTCCCTGATTTATGATCACTATTCTATAGCCCCAAAAAAAATTATGGTTCTCTGGTTCAGACTCATCCTGCATGTAAAAGGGATGGGCTTCTACAGTTATATGATTTGTTGTTGCGCTATAGATATTATTCGACATTTTCACACCATAACAATTTTAAGTGAATTCGCTAATAAAAATCACTGTTATACAATAGAAACTGTTAAGCTTAGGCCATGGAATCATAAGTTGGAGCAAAAAATGCTTGATAATAGTATACGTGTAAAGATTGATCCGATCATCAATGCCATTGGCTTAAAGCTCGCGAAGTTGGGATTTTCTGCCAATATGGTAACGATTATAGGATTTGCCATTGGGGTGCTGGCAGGTTTTTCAATCAGTTTTGAAGCCTATATTTTGGGGTTGGTTTTATTGCTCTTGTCGCGCATTATGGATGGACTAGATGGCGCTGTAGCCAGATTTACTAAACCAACAGACCTCGGTGGTTATCTCGATATCACCCTAGATTTTATGTTCTATGGTATTATCCCTTTAAGCTTTGCCATTGCTAATCCAGAACAAAATGCACTAGCAGCTTCAGTATTGCTCTTTGCATTTTATGCCAATGGCGCAAGTTTTTTGGCCTTTGCAACCATGGCAGAAAAACGCGGGTTGACTGATAATGCACGAGGATCAAAATCGTTACTTTATACGGTTGGATTGGCTGAGGCCACAGAGACCATTGTCGTCTTTGTCTTATTTTGCCTCATTCCAGCATGGTTTGCAGAAATCGCCTATGCCTTTACCGCAGTATGTTTTATCACAACGTTTTCACGCATTATGCTAGCGGTCAAAACCTTTAAATAGCCTCTAGAGCTTGATGCGCTTATGTGAATTCAAAGCGCCGCTCTAGATTCCTTTATTTGTGCGAATAGTTCTCGTTTAGGTGAATCCACCTAAACGCTACACGTACTAGCACGTATAGCATTTAGATGAATTTATTTAGGTGCATGATGCTAGAGCTTGAGTTAGGTCTTCAATCAAATCATCAACATCTTCTAAGCCAATTGAAAGACGTAATAGGCCATCACAAATGCCAAGCTCTTCGCGGGCTTCTTCTGATAGATTTTTGTGGGTGGTGGTAGCAGGATGGGTTATTAAGCTTTTAGCATCGCCAACATTGTTGGAAATTTTAATCACATTTAGCGCATTCACCATTTTAAAGCTTGCCTCTTTGCCGCCCTTAATACGCAGCGCCATAATGGTTGAACCCGCGCCCATTTGGCTTTTTACTAAATCATTTTGTGGGAAGTCTTTGTGGCCGGGATATATGACTTGCTCAATGGCTTTATGGTTGGTTAAACTATCAGCAATTTTTGCGGCTGACTCAGTTTGGGTCTTAACGCGAATAGGCAAAGTTTCCAAACCTTTAAGCAGAACCCAAGCATTAAATGGGCTCATAGATGGACCAGTATGGCGGAAATAGTCAAATAAAACCTCATCAATCCATTTTTGGCTAGATAAAATTACACCGCCTAAACAACGTCCTTGACCATCAATATGTTTGGTTGCTGAATAAGCCACTACATCGATGCCCAATTCAATGGGTTTTTGCCACATTGGCGTTGCGAAAACATTGTCAATAACGGTCGTTACACCTATTTCTTTCGCCAGTTTTACCACGCCTTTGATGTCGATTAATTCTAGGGTAGGATTTGTTGGGCTTTCAAAGAAAAACACTTTGGTATTGGGGCGAACAGCCTTATGCCATTCGTCTAAATTTTTACCATCAATTAGTGTGTATTCCACACCATATTGTGG
>CAKMZG010000021.1:0-4945 GCA_929200335.1 uncultured Alphaproteobacteria bacterium
TATTCATGATTTTGACTACCTTATGTTTTTTTTCACAAAAATATTTGATGCTAGAAAATAAAATGAACTTTATCAAGCATATTGCTTCAAAACATATTACCTGTTCAGATTATAATGCTCAATTAATATTTTATCACTTGTGTACTCAATATGCTTAATTATCAATAAAAAAGCGCCCCTTGGAAAACCAAGGAGCGCTTCTTTTTATCTCAATAGCTATGAGTAGCTATAAAATCCTCAATAAGGATTTTACATCATGCCGCCCATGCCGCCCATTCCGCCCATGCCGCCCATGTCAGGCATTGCAGGTGCGCCAGCATTATCAGAAGGTGCATCACCAACCATAGCTTCTGTTGTGATCAATAGAGCTGCAACTGATGCTGCATCTTGTAACGCATGACGTACAACTTTAACTGGGTCGATAATGCCCATAGCAACCATGTCACCATATTCGCTAGTTTGAGCGTTATAACCGTAAGTTTCAGTATCAGCTTCAAGAATTTTGCCAACAACGATTGAACCTTCATCACCCGCATTAGATGCGATTTGACGAATTGGTGCTTGAAGCGCACGGCGTACAATGTTGATGCCAGCATCTTGGTCAGCGTTAGCGCCAGTTGCTTTAATGTTCACTGTACCACGTAGTAGAGCAGAACCACCACCAGGCACGATGCCTTCTTCAACAGCAGCGCGTGTTGCATTTAATGCATCATCAACGCGGTCTTTTTTCTCTTTAACTTCAACTTCAGTTGCACCACCGATACGGATAACAGCAACACCACCAGCAAGTTTTGCAAGACGTTCTTGCAATTTCTCACGGTCGTAATCAGAAGTAGTTTCTTCGATTTGTTGTTTAATTTGATGAACACGGCCTTCAATATCAGTTTTTGAACCAGAACCATCAACAACAGTTGTGTTCTCTTTAGAGATAGATACTTTTTTCGCAGTACCTAGCATGTCTAGAGTTACTGTTTCCAATTGGATGCCAAGCTCTTCAGAGATTACTTGACCGCCAGTTAGGATAGCAAGATCTTCCAACATTGCTTTACGACGATCGCCAAAGCCAGGTGCTTTAACAGCAGATACTTTCAAGCCACCGCGTAGTTTGTTAACTACTAGAGTTGCAAGAGCTTCACCTTCGATGTCTTCAGCAATGATAAGAAGTGGCTTACCAGATTGCATAGCAGCTTCAAGAATTGGAAGCATTGGCTGTAGGCTAGTAAGTTTTTTCTCATGAAGAAGAATGTAAGGATCTTCTAGATCACAAAGCATTTTTTCTGGGTTAGTTACGAAATATGGAGATAGGTAACCACGGTCAAATTGCATGCCTTCAACAACTTCAAGCTCTGTTTCCAAAGATTTAGCTTCTTCAACAGTAATAACGCCTTCATTGCCAACTTTTTGCATAGCTTCTGCAATCATGTCACCTACTTCAACATCGCCATTAGCTGAAATTGTGCCAACTTGTGCAACCTCATCAGATGAATTGATTTTCTTTGCTGAACCTTTAAGGTTCTCAACAACATCACTAACAGCAAGGTCAATACCACGTTTTAGATCCATTGGGTTCATGCCAGCAGCAACAGCTTTTACGCCTTCACGAACGATAGCTTGTGCAAGAACGGTAGCCGTTGTAGTACCATCGCCCGCAACATCGTTAGTTTTTGATGCAACTTCACGCACCATTTGTGCGCCCATGTTTTCGAACTTATCTTCAAGCTCGATCTCTTTAGCAACAGATACACCATCTTTTGTGATACGCGGAGCGCCAAAAGATTTATCCAATACTACGTTACGACCCTTTGGACCCAATGTTACTTTTACAGCATTGGCCAAAATATCAACACCACGCAACATACGTTCGCGGGCATCAGCTCCAAATTTGACTTCTTTAGCAGCCATGTTTTTTCTCCTGAAAAATTATTGTCTTCGCAAATGCGAAATTACATTTCTATTAATTTGGGTGACTAAAATTAGCCAATCACGCCCATGATGTCTGATTCTTTCATAATAAGAACATCTTCACCACCAAGTTTAACCTCAGTGCCAGACCACTTACCAAAAAGCACTTTATCGCCTTCTTTAACATCCATAGGGATCAAGTTACCTGCATCATCACGTGCGCCAGCACCAACAGATACGATAACACCTTCCGATGGTTTTTCTTTTGCGCTATCTGGGATAATGATACCGCCAGCTGTTTTTTCTTCTGACTCTAGGCGGCGCACAACTACACGATCATGTAATGGGCGGAAATTACTATTAGACATATTCCGAAATCCTCTTTCCGAAAATTGTTTCACTCAGCTTTTCATTTTTTGAAAAGCACTAAATTCTTATTTTGCATAACCAGCAAACTGGGACGCCCCCTTTCACCGACATACAAATGTTAGCACTCGCTAAGGGTGAGTGCTAACAGACCTTTTAGATAGGAAACGCGTTATAAATTGTCAAGAAAAACGCATAAAAAAAATTGAACCATTGGTTTTTTATAAAATATCGTTAATTTAAAGTAGAACCATATGATAAGGCTTTATCATAAAATTTGGGAGAATATTGATTAATGAAATTAACCCATAGAGTTAAAGACTGCCGTCTTGAAATTTCAAAATTCCGCCAAGCTGGTGAGAGTGTTGCGCTGGTGCCAACGATGGGTTCGCTTCATGCAGGCCATTTGGCCTTGGTGCAACAGGCTCGTAAAATTGCCGATCGTGTGGTAGTGACAATATTTGTTAATCCCAGTCAATTTGGGGATAAGAAAGATTTGGAAAAATACCCCCGCGATGATGAGGGAGATATTAAAAAATTAACTGAGGCTGGTGTTGATTTATTGCTGTTACCAAGTGTTGAAGAGGTTTACCCGATGGGCGATGAAACCATTGTGGAGACCACGCGCATGGCAAATATGCTGCATGGATTAATACGTCCAGGACATTTTCGCGGCGTCACAACCGTGGTTGCAAGATTGTTTAATTTTATCCAGCCAGATTTTGCTTGTTTTGGCGAGAAAGATTATCAGCAGCTACAAATTATCAAACGCATGGTAAAAGATTTAGCTTTTCCTATTGAAATTATTGGTGTCCCTACAGAGCGTGCCTCCGATGGGCTTGCGTTATCCTCACGCAATAAGCGGTTATCAAATGAGGATAGGAAAGCCGCGCCTATTCTTAATCAAGCTCTAGTGGCCGCAGAGAATGCCAACCCGAAAACCCTTAATAATGTACGCCAAATAATAGAAACAACAATAGCCCAAGAGCCTCGCGCGACATTACGCGGTCTTGATATTGTTGAAGCAGAAACCTTAAATGAAATAGAAAATGATACTAAAACCCTATCCAGTCTAACGGCCATAATGATGTCGGTTCAATTTTCAGATATTTTATTAATTGATCAACGGGTAATTAAGCCATAACAAAGAGTTATAACATGAGCATACAAAATAAAATTCGCCGCAATACAGTTCCACAAATCAGAGCGCATAAAGGACAAGAGCCTATTGTCTCACTAACCAGCTATCATGCCCACACGGCAGCAATCGTTGATAAATATGCTGATTTCATCTTAGTTGGCGATAGTCTTGGCATGGTTATGCACGGTATGGACAGTACCGTTGGTGTTCCCTTAGACTTGATGATAATGCATGGTAAAGCGGTTGTGCGTGGCACTCAAAAAGCTTTAATTGTGGTCGATATGCCATTTGGCTCTTATGAAGAAAGCCCAGGCGTTGCCTTTCGAAATGCAGCAAAAATTATGAAAGAAACCCAATGTGGTGCAATAAAGCTTGAAGGCGGATCAAGAATGGCCGAGACCATCCGTTTTTTGACAGAACGTGGGATTCCTGTGATGGCGCATATTGGGCTTACCCCGCAATCAAGCCATATTATGGGTGGATTTAAAACCCAAGGGCGCGAAGAAGACGGCTGGCCAGCCATTGAAGCGGATGCTAAGGCCGTTAGTGAAGCAGGCGCATTCGCTGTTGTGCTTGAGGGTATGGTGGAGCCATTAGCGGCAAAGATCACCAAACAAATTGATATTCCAACAATTGGCATTGGTGCATCGGCTGAATGTGACGGCCAGATTTTAGTGCTTGAGGATATGTTAGGCTTAAATGAATGGACACCAAAATTCGTAAAAGTTTATGGCGAATTGGGGTCTGCTATAGACCGTGCTGTTAAACAATATGCTGAAGAGGTCAAAGATCGCTCTTTCCCCACTGAAGATGAAGTTTATAGATAAAAAATAAGTCTGAATAGAATAACAATACTCTATAGCGTGTCATCCAAAAGTGGGCGACACGCTATAAATTCTTATGTTTGCGCGAATAGATCTCGTTTAAATGAATCCATTTAAACGCTACATGCGCTAATCGGGCTTACTTATAACTTATATATTTAAGCAGCTTTTGATGTTTTCCCATAAGGATCAAAACGACCATAGAAAGTCTCACCCTTTTCAGCCATTTCAATCAGCAAAGCACATGGCTTGAAGTGATCACCATAATCTTTTGCCAATTGCTCCGCTAATTCAACAAATTTTGCAACACCCATACCATCAATATAGGAAAGCGTGCCGCCCGTATAAGGTGCAAAGCCAAAGCCTAGGATAGAACCCACATCCGCTTCACGGACATCGGTGACAACACCTTCTTCAATGGTACGTGCAGCTTCAACCGCTTGGGTCACCAAGAAGCGTTGTTTTAGCACTTCAGGATCAATGGTGCTTGGGTCTTTTTGCTCAAACATATCTTTTAAACCCGGCCATAGGTGTTTTTTAGCAGGTTTATCAGGATATTCATAAAAACCCTTGCCATTTTTACGGCCGTGGCGCCCATGTTGATCCACCATGGTATTTACCAAATCCACATGACGACTATCAATGGCATCAGCACCCAAATCTTTGACTGTTGCATTTAAAATCTTTTGAGAAAGATCAATTGCCACCTCAT
>CAKMZG010000021.1:4955-16981 GCA_929200335.1 uncultured Alphaproteobacteria bacterium
GCCAATGGGCCAATAGGCATTCCTGCCATTTTTGCACAATTTTCAATCATTGCAGCAGGCACACCTTCAAGCAACATGTTATATGCCTCACTCATATAACGAAGCACACAACGGTTAGCAAAGAACCCGCGGGTATCATTTACAACAATTGGCGTTTTCTTGATGGTCATAACAAAATCAATGGCCATGGCAAGCGCTTTATCACCAGTTTTATCACCCGTGATAATTTCAACCAGCATCATTTTATCAACAGGTGAAAAGAAATGGATGCCGATGAATTGATCTTGACGCTTTGATGCCTCTGCCAATGATGTAATTGGCAGCGTTGAAGTATTAGAGGCAAAAATTGCATCTTCAGCAATCACAGCTTCCACTTTTTCTGTCACATCTTTTTTCACATCACGGTCTTCAAACACAGCTTCAATTACCAATTGACAGTCCTTTAGCGCGGCATAATCATCTGCCGTTTGAATGCGATCCAAATGCGCCTGCTTCATCTCTTCGGTTACAGCGCCGCGCTTCATGCCCTTATCTAAAAGACCCGTTGAATAGGATTTACCCTTTTCCGCCGCTTCAATGTTCTGATCAAGCAGCACAACTTCAATGCCAGCTTTTGCCGATACATAAGCAATACCGGCACCCATGAAACCAGCGCCAACAACGCCAACTTTGGTGATTTTATTAGGTGCTATATCTTTTGGACGACGCGCCCCCTTGTTCAATTCTTGCATAGAAATAAACAGCGAACGGATCATCATAGCCGCTTCTGTAGATTGCAGCACATTAGCAAAATAGCGTTGCTCTACTTTTATTGCCAAATCCATAGGCAATAACATGCCTTCATAAACACATTTTAAAATTGCACGCGCACCGGGATAATTATCCTGTGTTTCACGGCGATAAATGGCATTAGCAGGTGGGAAAGTTTGAAACCCTTGAGGAGAATAAACGGCACCGCTTGGAAATTTATACCCACGTTTATCCCAAGGCTTAACAGGATCAAGGCCATCTTTAATTTTCTGCTTAGCAGCTTCAACCAATTCATCATGAGGCACAACAGCATCAATTAATCCCATAGCTTTTGCGCGCGTAGCCTTTAAGCTTGAGCCTTGCAACAACATCTGTAGCGCATCTTGAGTATTCACCAAACGTGGCACACGCTGCGTGCCACCAGCACCAGGGAAAAGCCCAACTTTAACCTCAGGCAAACCAACGCGCAGCTTTGGATTATCAGAAGCCACACGAGCATGACAAGCAAGCGCTAATTCAAATGCACCACCCATGCAGGTGCCGTTAATAGCAGCAACCGATGGCTTTCCGCAGGTTTCCAACTCACGGAATGCTTTATTTAGATCACCTATGCCATCAAATAACATTTGAGCAGCACCTTCAGGATCTTTGGCTTTTTGAGCATGAAACTCACCCAAAACACCCTTAAGCATGTTGAGGTCTGCACCACCAGAGAAGGTTGATTTACCAGAAGCAAAAACAAGACCTTTAATGTTCTCATCGGTTTTGACATCGGCAACAATTTTTTGAATGTCTTCAACCACGCTGGCATCAATCACATTCATAGATTTATCAGCCATATCCCATGTATAAAGAGCAATGCCATCGCTATCAATTTCGACGTTGAAATTTTTATATGTCATAATCTTCTCCCTTATACGCGTTCAATGATGGTAGCTGTACCCATGCCAGCACCAATACAAAGTGTTACAAGCGCAGTGTTTAAATCGCGGCGCTCTAATTCATCTAAAACCGTACCCAAAATCATTGCCCCTGTTGCACCCAATGGATGTCCCATGGCAATAGCACCGCCGCAAACATTCATCTTATCATGAGAAATATCAAAATGCTGCATATAGCGCAGAACCACGGAAGCAAAAGCCTCATTAAGCTCAAATAAATCAATATCAGACAATTTCATATTAGCCCGATCAAGCAGCTTTTCAGTAACATCAATGGGGCCTGTTAGCATTAATGCAGGATCAGAACCAATATTAGCAAATGCACGAATTTTAGCCCGAGGCTTAATGTCAAATTTTTCACCACCTGCTTTTGAGCCCATTAAAATGGCAGCCGCGCCATCAACAATACCAGAGGAATTACCCGCATGGTGAACATGGGTTACGCTTTCTACATCTGGATGTGCTTGGATAGCAACCGCATCAAAGCCACCCATTTCACCCATCATAACAAAGCTAGGGTCTAAGGATGCTAAAGACTGCATATCCGTATTAGGACGCATATGCTCATCTTTATCTAAAATAGTCAGGCCATTAATATCTTTTACAGCAACAACAGATTTATCAAAACGCCCCTCTTTCCATGATTGCGCCGAGCGTTTTTGGCTCTCAACGGCATAGGCATCTGCATCATCACGAGAAAACCCGTATTTTGTAGCAATTAGATCTGCAGAAATACCTTGAGGCATAAAATAAGATGGTACCGCAACAGAAGGATCCATCGGCCAAGCACCGCCAGACATGCCCATACCAACGCGCGACATGCTTTCAACACCTCCGGCAATAATCAAATCATCCATACCAGAATTAATCTTGCTTGAGGCAAGGTTCACTGCATCAAGACCAGAGGCACAAAAACGATTGATCTGCATACCCGGAACGCGGTTATCATATCCTGCTTCAAATACCGCAGCACGGGCAATATCAGAACCAGCCTCACCCACAGGATCAACGCAGCCAAGAATAACATCATCAACCTGCTTCGTGTCCAAACCATTGCGTTCTTCCAAAGCTTTTAGGGTATGAGCTGCCAAACGTACCGCTGGCACCTCATGCAAAGACCCATCTTTTTTACCCCGTCCACGCGGCGTACGCACATGGTCATAAATATAAGTTTCACTCATTTAATCACTCCATTCCTCAATATTCTAAATCTTTTTAACCCTTGATGGTATATGCTCTAAAATGCATCAGTTTCCATAGCCATCATAGTTTCGCACCCCGTGGAGATGCGATCCATATGAGCATTGCATTCTGGCATAATACGCTCCATGAAAAACTTAGCCGTAAGCAATTTGTTTTCATAGAATTTTGGATTATCTGTACCAGCTTCTAATTTATCATTAGCAACTTTGGCCATTTTCGCCCACATATAACCCAAAACTACTAAGCCAGTAAGGTGCATATAATCCGTGGATGCCGCGCCCGCGTTTTCAGGCTTAGCCATAGCATTAGACATCAACCACATGGTGGCTTCTTGTAATTTGCTCAAACCTTGAGACAAGGGTTTAGTATAATCAGCCATTTTATCATCGTCTTTATGACTTGAAATGAATGAACCCACCTCTTTAAAGAATGCTTGGATTGCACGACCGCCATTACGCGGCAATTTACGTCCAACCAAATCAAGGGCTTGAATACCATTAGCACCTTCATAAATCATGGCAATGCGGGAATCGCGTACAAATTGCTCCATGCCCCATTCTTGAATATAGCCATGGCCGCCAAAAACTTGCTGTGCCATGACTGCATTATCAAACCCCTTATCGGTCAAAACACCTTTTAACACAGGGGTTAACAAACCCATCATATCGTCAGCCGCCTCACGTGTCTCATCATCTAAGCCTCGGTGTGATAAATCACCATTTAATGATGTCCAAAGGGCAAATGCACGCCCCGCTTCATTGATGCTTTTAATCGTCATCAAAATACGACGGATATCTGGATGCACTATTAAGGCATCAGCAGACTTATCAGGCTCTTGCGCACCAGAAAGCGCACGGCCTTGGCGACGGTCTTTAGCATATTCAACTGCATTTTGATAGGCCACTTCAGAAATTGCCAATCCCTGAATGCCAACGCCTAAGCGCGCTTCATTCATCATCGTGAACATAGCAGATAGGCCTTTGTTCTCAGTGCCAACAAGCCAGCCCTTAGCCCCATCATAATTCATCACGCATGTAGAATTGCCATGAATACCCATTTTTTCTTCTAAAGCACCACAAGAAAGCGCATTGCGCTCTCCAATTGAGCCATCCTCATTAACTATATACTTGGGCACTACAAATAACGAAATACCTTTTGTGCCTTCAGGCGCTCCTTCAATGCGTGCAATTACAAGGTGAATGATATTTTCGCTCATTTCATGCTCACCAGCAGATATGAAAATCTTTTGCCCAGAAATAGCATAAGAGCCATCCTCATTTGGCACAGCTTTCGTGCGCAACAAGCCAAGATCTGTACCACAATGTGGCTCAGTTAAATTCATGGTGCCAGTCCATTGGCCAGCAATCATTTTTGGTGCATAAATCTCTTTTTGCTCTTGGCTACCATGGGCAAGAAGAGCCGCCACAGCACCCTGCGTTAAACCTGGATACATGGCAAAGGCCACATTGGCAGAGTTCATATATTCACCTATTGCAGAACCTAGTGCGGCAGGCAGGTTTTGACCGCCAAATTCTTCAGGCATCGCAAGACCATTCCAACCGCCTTCACAATAAGCATCATAAGCCTCTTTAAATCCTTTAGGCACAGATACCGTACCGTCTTCATTTAAAATACAGCCTTCGCTATCTCCCGATTTATTAAGAGGAGCCGTTACCTCTTCGCAAAGCTTTGCGCCTTCAGTTAAAATAGCCTCAATCATATCAGGTGTTGCATCTGCAAAACCCGGCAGATTGTTATATTGGTTAATGTTCAAAACTTCATTCAAGACAAACAATGTATCTTCAACTGGTGCGCTATAACTTGGCATGACATTCCCTCTTCTACTTCAATAATGGACGCTCTCACATAATCTGATGATGCCCCATCAATTATAAATTTTTATGACACCAAATAGTGTCTAAATTAATGATCAAATGCTGGAATTTATAAGGTAATATGTGATGATCCCCCACTTTTGGTCACCCCTAATTCCATAACATTGATACAACAACTCAATCCCATGGTGTCAAATCTTATTAAACAATATATTACATTTACGTAAACGTCAAATATTTTTTATGGCATTCTCGGCATCAAATGCTAGGCTTTAAAAAATAAAAGTATTTATATCCAAGCGAGTAATTTCATGAAAATTCTAAAGGACATCTTACTATCAATGCTCAATGCCACCTTAATGTTGGCTATCATGTTAGGCATTGTGTTGATTATCATAATATCACAAGTCAATGGCTTAGTTGAAGACACAAGCCACGCTATTAAGGGCGTTTTAGAGCCTCAAATTGCAAGATTAGATAGAATAGGAAATGGTATTGAAATACTCCAACACAAAATAAATAACAGCAAATTAGAAGCCCCTAAGTTAAAAGCCATTACATTTGAATTAAAACATCTGAATGAGCAGCTTTCTAAAGTTAACACCTCAGTTAAAGAGGCAAAGGCAATACCTCGAGATCAAATTATAGCTAAACTAATTGAGCAAATCGCCAATAAATTAAAGCAATAAGCGATACTGGATTGCATTAATTCAATTTGTTTCATATGGTCAGTGCTATTTTAAAAATATTTAGCATTCTATGAGGGCACAATGACCGGATTTCTACTACTCGCGACGATTTTTCTAGTAGCTGGGGTTATTGCAGTTCCTATTGCTTCACGCTTAGGGCTTGGCTCTGTATTGGGCTATTTAATTGCGGGTATTTTAATCAGCCCAATCCTTGCATGGCTTCATGTGGATGTCATCTCCATTCAGCACTTTGCAGAATTCGGCGTGGTCATGATGCTGTTTCTGGTTGGCCTTGAATTGGAACCCAAATTGCTATGGTCAATGCGCGCAAAACTGCTTGGCCTTGGTGGTGGACAAGTGGTTTTAACCACCCTGCTAATCATGGCGGCAAGCCTTGCCCTTGGCCAACCATGGACAATAGCACTCGCCATTGGCTTGGTCTTATCCCTATCTTCCACTGCAATCGTCTTACAAACCTTAAATGAAAAAGGCTTGATGAAATCCGATGGCGGACAATCCAGCTTTTCAATTTTACTGTTTCAAGACATTGCCGTCATCCCAATGTTGGCACTCATCCCACTTTTAGCCTTACCAGAATTAATGAATGGTATTGCAGATCATGCCTCAGAGGGTGGCGATCATGGGGCTACATTCAGCTTGATTGAAGGGCTAGCAGGATGGCAAACAGCGCTCGTTACCATCGCAGCCATCGCCATTGTAGGATTGGTGGGTAATTTTCTAACCTCGCCAATTTTCCGTTTCATTGCTAAGGCAAATCTACGTGAACTTTTCACCGCTACTGCTTTAATGATGGTTATCGGCATTGCGCTTTTAATGTCATTGGTTGGCTTGTCGCCCGCCCTTGGTACATTTTTAGCAGGTGTGGTACTTGCCAATAGTGAATATCGCCATGAATTAGAATCCGATATTGAACCCTTCAAAGGATTATTGCTTGGATTATTTTTCATGTCCGTTGGCGCTGGTATTAATTTTGCACTTTTATTTGGTAATTTTGGCCTAATTGTAGCCCTTACCCTAGGCTTAATGGCCATTAAAGCCGCTGTACTTTTAATCCTTGCCAAAATTTTTAAACTAGAAGGCTCAAACAAATGGCTTCTAGGCCTTGGACTTGCCCAAGCAGGTGAGTTTGGCTTTGTTCTTTTATCTTTCACCGTTGCCAATGGCGTATTACCTAAAGCAATTTCTGAGCAATTGCTCTTAGTCGTTGCACTTTCAATGCTCCTAACACCTGCCCTATTCATCTTCTATGACAAGATTATCACGCCTTATTTTTCAAAACGAGATACACGTGAAGCTGATGATATTGAAGAGCAAAACCATATTATCATTGCTGGTCATGGCCGTATAGGTGGCATTGTTAATCGCATGTTAAATAGTGCTGGCTTTACGTCCACAGTGATTGATTACAGCTCTAAGCAATTGGAAATGTTAGAAAAATTTGGTGTAAAAGCCTATTTTGGCGATGCCACACGACCAGATCTTCTTCATTCCGCTGGCATTGAAGAGGCAAAACTTCTTATAATCGCTATCGATGGCAAGGAACAAGTCACCGAGTTGGTTAAATATGTAGCCCATAATTATCCTCATGTGCATGTGATTGCCCGCGCTCATGATCGTAATCATGTCTATGATCTTTGGCATGCTGGGTGTCGAGATATTATCCGTGAAACCTATGACAGTTCCATCCGCATTGGACGTTCGGCTTATGAAGCCTTGGGCGCCAATGCTGACCAAGCTGAACGCATGAAAACCGCCTATGATGAATTTGATAGAAACATCATGCTGGATATGGCTGAACATTATGATCCTGCCATTACTTTTCATGAAAATGAAGCCTATGTGCAAAAAGCACGGGAGATGTCTGAAACAGGCAATCGTGCCTTGAACAAAAAGATGCAAGCAATCTTGGGGGAAACCAAGAAATAGGCTTGTTTTTATAGGCCTCAAGATTTTGAATATGATATGTTGATATTGGAATCAGAACCAATTATCCGTTCACTCCTACTCTTGAGGCTTTAAATGCAACAATATCTCGACCTGCTGACCCATGTGATGGAAAATGGCGTTGACCGTGGCGATCGCACTGGCACAGGTACGCGATCAGTATTTGGCCATCAAATGCGTTTTGATTTGCAACAAGGCTTTCCTGTTCTCACCACTAAAAAATTACATTTGCGCTCTATCATTCATGAACTTTTATGGTTTTTAATGGGGGAGACCAACATTGGATACTTGAAAGAAAACGGCGTATCCATTTGGGATGAATGGGCAGATGAAAACGGTGACTTAGGGCCTGTTTATGGCGCTCAATGGCGCTCTTGGCCTGTAAGTGAGAATAAGACCGTTGATCAAATTGAACAATTGGTACATGCCATAAAAAACAACCCTCAATCGCGCCGCCTTATTGTCTCTGCATGGAACCCAGCAGAAGTAAACAATATGGCGCTACCGCCTTGCCATTGTCTATTTCAATTCTATGTGGCTGATGACAAACTTTCTTGCCAACTCTATCAACGTTCTGCTGATATTTTTCTTGGTGTCCCCTTCAATATTGCATCCTATGCGCTTTTAACTCAAATGCTGGCGCAGGTTTGCAATCTTCAGGTCGGAGATTTTGTACATACTTTGGGGGACGCTCATATTTATCATAATCATTTTGAGCAGGCTAAGCTGCAACTTACCCGCAAGCCTAAAACCCTGCCTCAAATGAAAATTAATCCTGATGTAATGGACTTATTCTCCTTTAAATATGAAGATTTCACCCTTGAAAATTATGAGGCTGACCCCAGCATTAAGGCACCCATAGCGGTTTAAATAAAAGCAGTATAAACATGACACAATCCCCCATAGCTTCCGCCCCTATCATTTCAATTGTTGTTGCAGTAGCTGATAATGGTATCATTGGCTTTGATGGCGATATGCCATGGCAATTATCAACTGATCTAAAACGCTTTAAAACCATCACCATGGGCAAACCCATTATCATGGGACGCAAAACATATGAGAGCATAGGTCGGCCTCTGCCCGGACGCTTGAATGTGGTGATCTCGCGCGATAAAAACTATAATAAAGACAGATTTCCGCCGGAACAATTTCAAATTGCCGAATCTTTAAAGACCGCTTTAGAATTTGCCCAAGATGCAGCCAATAAAAGCAATATAGACGAGATTTGCATCATTGGCGGCGGACAGATTTATCGTCAAGCAATGGAATTGGCACAAAAACTTTATGTCACCCATGTGGAATTAACCCCAAAAGGGGATACGAGTTTTCCACCGATTGATGAGAATTGGCAGATCATCCATGAAGAGACTGTGCCTATGGGCGAAAAAGATAGCGCTTCATCCCGTTATGTCATTTATGAGCGCTAAAAATATTCATAAAATTAACCTCTTTGGCAGTTTCAAACCAAATTTACATTAAATTTAATAAAGATTCCCCTTCACTCATTGAAAGCTGGCGCTTTGATGCTTATAACAAGGTCTATGTATCTTTACATCAAATTTGACGTAACAGTTTAATCAAGGTTAGGATTTTAAATGCCGTGGAGTAATCAAACTGGTGGCGGTCCAAAAAAGGGAGGCAGCAATGGCTCCAATAATGGATCAAATAATGGACCGTGGGGGCAACCTCCAAAAGGCCCAAATAAACCGCGTGGCCCTCAAGACCCTGGGATACCACCCGATCTTGAGGAAATTTTAAAGAAAAGCCAAGATACCTTTAAGCAAGCCATCCCTGGCGGCGGCGGCGGCGGTGCCATTTTTGGATTAGCCTTTATCGGCTTATTTATTTTTTGGTTATTCCAATCATTTTATACCGTGCAGCCTGACCAATTAGGTGTTGAACTTCGCTTTGGTAAGCCTAAGGCAGAAATTTCTCAACCTGGTTTGCATTTCCATTTCTGGCCGGTAGAAACTGTTGAGATTGCTCAAGTTTCTGAGCAACAAATTAATATTGGCTCAAGTGGCCGTGGTGGCGGCAACTCTGGCATTATGTTATCGGGCGATCAAAACATAGTAGATGTCTCTTTCTCAACGCTTTGGTCTGTTAACAACCCATCTGATTTTCTTTTCAATGTAAAAGAGCCTTCAGCTATGGTGCGTCAATTATCTGAAAGCGCAATGCGTGAAGTTGTCGGACGCCGTAAAGCGCAAGACATCTTCCGTGATGATCGTGCGGGCATTGCCCAAGAAGTTAAAGATATCGTTCAAAATACTTTGAACATTTATAACTCTGGTATGCAGGTCAATCAGATTGCTATTGAAAATGCAGCACCGCCTGCTGAAGTTGCAGATGCATTTGACGATGTGCAACGTGCTGAACAACAAGAAGATCAGTTCATTGAACAAGCCAATGGCGAATCCAATAAGATATTGGGTGCAGCACGCGGTGAGGCAGCACGAATTACTGAACAAGCAGCAGCTTATAAAAACCAAATCGTAGAAGAAGCAAAGGGTGAGGCTGAGCGTTTCCTTTTGGTTTTAGAAGAATATAAAAAAGCGCCTGAAGTTACCCGCCAACGTCTCTATCTTGAAACTATGGAAGAGGTCATGGGACGCTCAGATAAAATATTCTTAGAAGGCGGGTCGGGTGTCGTGCCTTATCTACCCCTTAATGAATTAAACAAAAAAACTTCAGGAGGGCAAAACTAATGTCTAATCGTTTTCCAATTTTAGCCATCCTTGGCCTTATCCTAGCAACGCTTATTTACTCTTCAATTTATGTGGTGAATGAGCGTGAACAAGCTGTTATTACCCGCTTTGGTGAAATTACCCGCACAGTGAGTGAACCAGGTCTATATTTTAAACTACCAACGAATTTTGTTGAAAGCGTGCAAATTGTAGATGACCGCTTATTGCGCTTAGATATAGATGATCTTCGCGTACAAGTTTCTGGTGGTAAATTTTATGTGGTGGATGCCTTTATCGTTTACCACATCGATGATTTGCGTCGCTTTCGCTTAAATGCTTCAGGCATTCAACGTATAGCTGAAGATCGTATCAAAACACGTCTAAACGATGCACTTCGTGGTGTTTATGGTCTGCGTGGTTTTGAGGCGGCATTATCAGATGAGCGCGCTGCAATGATGCGTGAAGTGCGTGATCTACTACGCCCTGAAGCTGAAAACCTTGGGCTTCAAGTGGTGGATGTGCGTATTCGCAGAACCGATCTAACAACTGAAGTTTCCCAGCAAACTTACGATCGAATGAAAGCTGAGCGTTATAAAGTTGCAGAGTTTTTACGCGCCCGCGGTCAAGAGGCCAAGAGTCGTATTATTGCTGGCGCACAGCGTCAGGTAACTGAAATTAAAGCAGCAGCACAACGTGAAGCTGAGATTGTTCGCGGTCAAGGTGATGCGGAGCGAAATGCAATTTTTGCGAATGCTTTTAACCGCGATCAAGAATTTTTTGATTTCTACCGTTCAATGGCTGCATATCGCAAATCTTTGGGAGGCCAATTCATCCTTTCCCCAAATAGCGAATTCATGCGTTACTTTAATGCCAATGGTGCAAAATCAAACACCAATAGTTCTGCACCGAGCAGTAATAACTAAATATATCTATAAAATTGGCTGGCTTTTTTAGCTGGCCATTTTTTTGACTAAAAATGTTTCTATTTTAAACGCAGAACGCGCAAAAACACTAATCAGAGGTCTGGTAATGATTTCATCAATTTTTAAAAAGCTACTAGGAACAACTGCGGCAGTTGTTTTAACATTGGGTGTTTTTTCAATTCCTAATGGGACTACTAATCTAATTACAACAGCTGAAGCCGCAGGGCCTCAATCTGTTGCTGATTTAGCCGAAGAACTGAAAGATGCAGTGGTTAATATTTCCACCTCCACAAAAGTGGAAGGCTCAAAGCGTCCCAATTTACCCGTGCCTGAAATGCCTGAAGGATCACCATTTCAAGAATTTTTTGATGAATTTTTTAAAAATGACCGTCGCGGCAATGGTTCTAAATCGCGCAATGTGCAATCTCTAGGCTCTGGATTTGTAATCGACCCCAAAGGCATTATCATCACTAATAATCATGTGATCGCGGATGCTGATGAAATTACCGTAAACTTTACCGATGGCAGCAAATTAATTGCTGAATTGATTGGAACAGACCCAAAAACTGATATTGCCGTATTAAAAGTAAAGCCAGATGCTCCATTGAAAGCGGTTGATTTTGGCGATTCAGCCAAGGCTCGCGTTGGCGATTGGGTAATGGCGATTGGCAACCCATTTGGCTATGCAGGCACTGTGACGTTAGGCATTGTATCAGCCACAAATCGTAACATTAATGCGGGGCCATATGATAATTTCATCCAAACCGATGCTTCAATTAACCGAGGCAATTCTGGGGGACCTCTATTTAATATGGATGGCGAAGTCATTGGTATTAATACAGCTATTATCTCACCATCCGGTGGCTCTATCGGAATTGGATTTTCAGTACCATCAGAACTAGCAGAACGTGTCATCGCTCAATTGGTGGAATTTGGTGAAACTCGCCGTGGGTGGTTGGGTATTGCATTCCAACCTATCAGCGATGAAATCGCTGAAAGCTTAGGTTTAAAAGATACCGCAGGTGCATTGATC
>CAKMZG010000021.1:16991-19601 GCA_929200335.1 uncultured Alphaproteobacteria bacterium
ATCTCTAATGTTGCAAAAGAAGGGCCTGCTGAAGCTGCCGGTCTTTTGCCTGGTGATGTCATCCTGAAATTTAATGGCACGGAGATTAAAGATTCTAAATTGCTACCGCGCATTGTAGCCGATAGCCCAATTGGCAAAGAGGTTGACGTTGTCGTATTACGCAAAGGCGAAGAACTTACAAAAAAAGTTAAACTTGGTCGTCTTGAAAATTTTGACAAAAAGCAAGCTGGTGAAAACGCTGAAGAAACCGAGGAAGTTAAAAGCAGTGAAATGCTTGGCATGACCATTGATACAATCGACGAAGGGATCAGCAAGAAATTTAACCTGAAAGAAAATCAAGAAGGTGTGATTATTTCTGATGTCGATCCAAATTCATCCGCTGCTGAAAAGGGTATACGCCCTGGTGACGTTATTATTGAAGTTGGCCAAGAGGCCGTTAAATCGCCCTCAGACGTTGAAAAACGCATTGATGGATTGAAAAAAGAAGGCAAGAAGAACGCCCTTCTTCTTATTTCAGGCAATGGCGGCCAATTACGCTTTGTTGTGCTTCGTATTGATGAGTAATTAAATTCTTATTACATAATTTTAAAAGGCGTTGATTATCATCAGCGCCTTTTTTATTTGAAATAATATCGCTTAAGCTTGTGTTTATCAATTTATGGCATAGTCTTATAATAAGCCAATAACCAGAGCTGATAAGCCATGTTTGAAGACATCAAAAGATTACCGCAAATCATCTATAATTGGATTACGCCCAATCTTTCTGCATTCATTTCTTCGAGACAGCCCCAGATGTGGGTTTTATCCCTCATCATTGGTCTTCTTGTCTCTATAGCGGCTATCATATTTCGCGAAGGCATTGGCCTTGTGCAGCTCCTATGGTTAGGAGATGCGTCAGAAAATGTTGCATCAGCTGCGCGTAAAATTCATTGGTTATGGATATTATTCACCCCAACCATTGGTGGATTATTGGTAGGCTTAGCACTTTATTATTTCACCGACATGCGTCGCACCAACGGCATTCCTGATGTCATTGAAGCCCGCGCAAAAGGCGGCCGTGAATTAAAATTTTGGCCAGGCATTGGCTCAGCACTCATCACTATGCTATCCCTTGGCTCTGGCGCAAGTGCTGGTCGTGAAGGTCCTATGGTTCATCTTGGGGCAACCTTAGCAGCCGCAATCACCCGAGTAATAAAATTACCCGATTGGTCACAGCGAACGCTTTTGGCTTGTGGGGTTGCCAGTGCAGTTGCAGCCTCCTTTAATGCACCCATTGCAGGGGTTTTATTCGCCCATGAAGTTATTTTAGGCCATTATGCCATGCGCTGTTTTGTACCTATTGTTATAGCCTCAGCAAGCGGCTCTGTTATCTCACACCTATGGTTTGGCAATATGGCAGCCTTCACCATTCCAAGCTATTCCATAACCTCTTATTGGGAATTTCCCGCCTTTGCTTTGTTGGGCATAATATGTGCTAGCGTGGCTATACTCTTTCAATTTTCGCTCATTAGTGCAGATTATATCGCCCGCCATGTGCATCTACCCTTATGGGCAAGGCCAACCATCGGTGGGTTTTTAGTCGGTCTCATTGCCATCTATTTCCCAGAAGTATTAGGCGTTGGCTATGAGGCCACTGATTTAGCTTTAAGGCATAACCTACCGCTTGCCATTATGATCATTTTGATTTTTGCCAAAACCATTGCCACATCCATTACCATTGCATCACGTTTTGGTGGTGGGATCATTGCGCCCTCCTTATTCGTGGGAGCTATGGCAGGTGGCTCATTTGGTATTATTGCAGCCCTATTGGTTCCTGATATGGCATCCAGTGAAGGGCTTTATGCTATTCTTGGCATGGGCGCAGTTGCAGCCGCCGTTATTGGCGCGCCCTTTTCAACTACACTAATGGTCTTTGAGCTCACAGGCGGCTTTAGCCTTTCTGTTGCGCTCTTATTAACCGTATCCATTGCATCTGGCCTCACCCAAGCCATTCATGGCCACTCGTTTTTTCAATGGCAATTAAAAGCACGCGGCTTAGTATTTCGTGATGGCGCCCATCAATATTTGATGAAAACCACAAAGGTAGCAGATTTTATGGATGTCAAAACGGAAAATGGTGAGATCGAAATTTATAACGAGCACCTCGATACACCAAGCCTAAAAGTCGCAGATACGTTAGAATATGCCCTTAGGGCATTTGATAGCGGCGGCCATATGCGTTTGCCAGTTGTGGATGTTAAAGACAATCAAATCATTATCGGTTGGGCAACCCAAATAGCGGCTCTTCGCCATTTTAACGGCGCTTTAATTGATGCCAATGTAGAAGAACACCGTTAGTTTTTACAATTTTTACTTGCAATCTCTCCATTTAAATCTTACCTTAGGGAAGAGTGAGGCGGGAGAAAGCACAAATTACATAATAATAATTACAAAATTACCATCCATTCCAATAAGAACAATAAGAAAAACTATGCGCAGCAAATGCTGCGCATAAACATTTTTTACGATTAAAAAAGCCTTATTAAATAAATGCAGCAGATCAAGCTATAGCGCGAGTAGCATTTAAGTAAACTCACCTAAACGCCACATGCGCTAGCCAAGTTTTGCAAG
>CAKMZG010000022.1:0-3047 GCA_929200335.1 uncultured Alphaproteobacteria bacterium
GTGTGTAGGTGGGCGTACTCCCTAAATGCTACACACCTAAAAAGTAGCGCATCAAAGCCTAAGCCATAATGCACTACTTGATTTTTTAATTATGTTAAATTAGCCAACAATATTATGTTCTGGGCCATATGGGAAACCAGTTATATTCTCAGCACCATCTTCAGTAATAACTAAAATATCATGTTCACGATAACCGCCTGCACCTGGTATGCCTTCAGGAAGCATAACCATTGGTTCCATTGAGACAACCATACCTGGTTTCAACTCAGTTTCAATATCTTCGCGCAATTCAACGCCAGCTTCACGGCCGTAATAATGCGACAGTACACCAAAACTATGCCCGTAGCCAAAGGAACGATACTTTAATAAGTCCCATTCGCGATACATTTCATTTAGCTCAATGGCGATATCCATGCATCGAGCGCCTGGTTTCATCAGTTCAAGCCCGCGTTCATGTACAGCAACGTTCTTTTGCCAGATATCTAAGCTAACATCATCAACAGATTCGCAAAATAAGGTGCGTTCTAGCGCTGTATAATAACCAAAAATCATTGGGAACATATTAAGGCTTAATATGTCGCCCTTCTCCACTTTACGATTGGTAACTGGGTTATGAGCGCCATCTGTATTAATGCCAGATTGAAACCATGTCCAAGTATCCATAAGCTCTACAAATGGGAATGAGCCTGCAATTTCGCGTATCATGGCATTAGTACCTGCAATGGCTACTTCATGCTCTGGAACACCAACTTTAACAGCATCAACAACGGCTTGACCACCAAGGTCACAGATGCGTGCGCCCTCTTTGATCAGTTTGATTTCTTCATCTGACTTAATGGTTCGCATCCACATTGAAGGGCCTGAAACATCTACAAAAGTAACATCAGGTAAAGCATCTTGTAAGGCTTGGCGGTATTCAATTGAAACGTGATCAAATTCGATACCGACGCGTTTAGCACCTTCTGTTAATTGCTGAATTGCGCGGTAAAAATTGTCACGACGCCAATCTGTATAGGTGACGTTATCACCAAATGAACGGCGCCATGGCTGGCCACCATCAATGCCCGCAGAAATAGTTGTGGCATTGTTTTGGTCAATGACCATACCGTATTTTCGGCCAAAATAACAATAAAGCCATCCAGAATAATAATTTATGCAATGGTATGATGTGAAAAGTGCAGCATCAACATTGTTGTTTGCCATCCATGTGCGCACCTCATCTTGCCTACGCTGCATCTCTTTATCGCTAAATGGGGAGTAATCTTTTTCGCCATTATGCCATTTTGCTATGTGCAACATATCTTCCATGTTATATACCTCTAGTTAATTGTTTTTAGGGCATATTGGTAGAACAATTCGTCAATTGCAACATATTTTTGCTAGGGGAAATAAAATAAAGAAATGGGGAATAAAAATAAAAAAAATGTGTAATTTAATGATTTTCAGCATTCATTAGTTTTTCAATTTCAGGTCTGCTTACGCCTATAAGCTCGCCAACGCGCTCAACAAGTAAGCATTCAAATTCATGTACTTTACCATCAGCAAAGACCATTTCCCACATATGTGAGATCAATTGAAGTTGTTCTTTTTTACTCATTGAGGTTCGGACTGTTTCAGTCAGATGTGCGAGATTTTCAGTATCTTTTGCTAAGATACGCCCCTTCTCTACCAATTGACGCGATTCCATTTCATCAATGGAAAACTCATCTTGTAAAATTCTAGCAAGACGTTCCTGCTCTTCTGGTTTAATTTCACCATCAATCGGCATAACCATAAATAACAGCGCAGCCACATGTGAGGGAGAAGACTTCCAATTGGCCTTAACATCAATCGGGTTACCTTTAGAGATTGATGAAATAAATTCTTTTACGGTGCGTCCCATGGTAACCTCATAATTTACTTTTTATTTTACAGATCAGGTCGGTAAAATAGCAGTATTCCAAATATGCTATTATTAATAGACATTTAAAACGCATCGCTTATCTATAATTTAATAAATACGCTCTATCGCTTTTTTGTTGCATGTCAGCATTCCCACAAAACCGGTGCCCACTTTTGGGTGACATACTATAGCTGGAAATCATATTTAGCCTAATTTGAAGAAGCCGTAAATATCGATTTAAGTATCTAATTTATAAACTTTAATCCCATAATATTTCCAATTATTTGCCATGGTATAATGATTAACATCAAAAACGCTATAATACTATTGTCTAGGGCAAAAAAAACCGGCATTTAATTATTTTAAAAGCCGGTTGTTATGAATTTATTGAATTATTTTAATAGAGGTGTTGTTGGCACCATTTTTACGAACAAGCTGAAATAATGTTGCCGCATTTTGTGGAGATAGACGCACACAGCCATGAGAAGCGCGGCTACCTAAGCGCCTTACAGAATTGGTTGCATGAATAGCAAAGCCACCCTTAAAGAAAATCGCGTGAGGCATAGGTGTATACTCATATTTTGTAGAATACCACATGTTGTGCATTCTATACGGCTTGTATGAACCTCTTGGTGTGTTATACCCTTTGCGACCCGTTGATACTTTCCATGTGTATAGTTTTCTCCCGCCTCTATAAACAGACATGCGCTGTTCTGAAAGATCAACGCGTGCCTCAATATGCTTGGCTACTGGAGACTTAACATAACGCATAACATCTCTTGTTGGTGTTGGGATTTTTTTTGCCTTTTTATAAGCAACCTTTTTTGCAGGTTTTACTCGGCGTTTATTCTCATCGCCATAATAAATGTAAATCCCATTTTTTTTACGCTTTTTCTTCGTGGTTTTTTTATTTGGTTTAAAGATGCGTTCTAGTAAGCTTGGACGTTTTTCGACCTTTTTTTCGCGTGCAACTGCATCATCGCTAACAGCTAATGTTGCGAATAATGAGAAAGCAAGCGCTGCTGAAAAATACTTCATAATTTACCCTCTATATATAATTTATATAATTCATAACATAAAATTTAAAAAAACTAAATCACCTAAGGTAAACTTTAAGCTAAATTTATATCAAAGGTTAATAAGTTATTTTTACAAAGTGTTTTTA
>CAKMZG010000022.1:3057-5207 GCA_929200335.1 uncultured Alphaproteobacteria bacterium
ATGCTATAGTTGGCGAATCAATATATGATAAATTACTCTTTCCTCGTTCAATATTAAAGCTTTAGAAGCGGTAAATTTAGGGGTATTTATTTTGAAAGTACAATTTTAACGAAAATTAATTGTTGCAGATGAAGCAGTATCAGTCCTTAATGTCTCTATTCGCGTAACCATACTTGACTTATTATGCAGCTTGCATGAAAAATTTAATATAAGTTATTTATTATTAGCCATAACTTAACAATTTTATACAAAGAACTTATTAGGGGTAGTATCTGGTCTAGCGAAAGCTGTAAATTAGTGGTCAATAGATCAGGTCAAATTGGGAGCATAAAATGTCTGATCAAGAATTTGAAGGATTTGGGGATCTGGAGAAGCTCATTGAAGATGAGGTTAAGGCTGAGCTTGAAGCAACACAGAAGATAAAGAAGAAAAATAAACCTAAGCCTATTAAAATTGATCCGCAATTAGATGCGGCATATAATGTGCGTGGAAGTGTGAAAAATGTCGATGATATTTTACAAGACTTTACTCTATCTTCAGCAAATTTTACCAATAATTGTCCTTATAAAGTTGAATATAATCTGCCCTATGGAAATGGTGGGCGCAATGTGTTGGATTTATTTTGGCCAAATAATAGCGCAGATGCCCCTATTATGATGTTTATTCATGGTGGATATTGGCGTGATTTGAGCAAAAATGATTTTTCCCACATGGCTAAAGGTTTGGTGGAGAATGGGTGTTGCGTTGCGATTCCCTCTTATAGCCTTTGTCCAGAAGCAACCTTGATGGAGATTATTAATGAATTACGCCAAGCTTGCTTATATCTTTGGCGGCGACATAGTAAACCCATAACAGTGATTGGGCATTCGGCGGGTGCACATTTAGCCGCTTGCCTATTGGCCACTGATTGGGACGAAATTGAACCCTATGCTCCAGAAGGCCTAGTTACAAAAGGATTGCTGATTTCAGGACTATATGATCTTTCTCCTCTTTTAAAGACCTCAGTAAATGAAAGCTTAAACCTAGATAAAGAAATGTGCCAAAAGGTTAGCCCTGTTCAATATGTGGTTGATACCACTCGTCAGGTCGATGTTATTGTTGGTCGCAAGGATCCTAAGGCTTTCATCGAACAAAGCAGAAAAGTCTATGATGTGTGGCATCTTTTAGGATGTGATGTGAGTTTTGAAATTTTGGATGATAAAAATCATTATAGCATTATTTCACCACTTGCGGATAAAGATAGCACACTCATTAAGCAAATATTAGAATTACAAGGCCGCCAACCTCATAAAACGCGCAAAGTTTCCCCCATATCTGTTGAAGAAAAAGTGCGCAATAAATTGGCTAGCCGCCACGCAGATAAAGAAGGTGATGGGCAAGAAAATGAAACGCCAGATGAAGCGCCAAAGGCTGCGCCGACTAATGATATCTACGATGAACTTACGCGCATTAAGGGCGTAAATGAGGAGCTTGCGCAAAAACTCTATGGCGTTGGCATTAAAAGTTTTGAGCAATTGTCATTATTAAATGAACAAAATATTTCAGTCTTTGAGCGTATAATTGAGCGCAAGGGGTTTGTGAAAAAATATAATATTGTTGAACAGGCCAAAGCACTTAATAAACAATCAGCTATTGAAGATGAGCAAGGCAATATCCAGCGTTTTTATAAACGTCCCACCTCTAAGGATGAGGGCTCAATCAAAAAGGATGATTTGACTAAAATAAAAGGCATTGGTGCAATCTACCAAGAGCGGTTGAACAGCGTTGGTATTTATAACTTTGAACATCTCTCGCAAATTTCAGAGGATGAAGCTCAGGTGCTTGATATACAGCTAGATTTAAATGGCCGTATTTCTATTGATGATTGGGGCGGCCAAGCGCAGGCTCACTTGGATGTGAAAAAATAGTGCGTATAGCTATTTAATCAAAAAACTTAAGACGAAGGTAAGTCCGATTAAGCCAAAGCTTGCAAACCTAAAAACATCCAAGGCTTTATGAACATCATCCATGGTAAGGCGTTTTCTACCACCATCATTAAAGCTGGTGAGGTTTAATATCTCACCTTGATATTCACGTTCACCACCTAATCGGATGTTTAAGAGATAAGCCATTGCGCATTCAGGCCATCCTGCATTGGGTGAAGAATGATG
>CAKMZG010000022.1:5217-19587 GCA_929200335.1 uncultured Alphaproteobacteria bacterium
CTTGAGTTAGGCTCCCGCGCTTTGCAGTTGTTAAAGCAAACAGTAAAGCTGTAAAACGTGCAGGAATGAAATTCATCACATCATCAAGCTTTGCTGATGCCCAACCAAAATCCATATAACGTTCGTTTTTATGGCCAATCATACTATCAGCGGTATTAATCGCTTTATAAGCCAAGATGCCAGGCAAACCAAAGAACATATAAAATAGGACTGGTGCTACTACCCCATCGCTATAGTTTTCCGCTAGGCTTTCGATAGAAGCCAAAGATATTTGTGACGTATTTAAGCTTGTCGTATCACGCCCAACGATTCTTGACAGTGCCTTTCTTGCAGGATTTAGTCCGCCATGTTTATGGGCAAGCACAATGTCTAAAACATGATCTTTCAATCCCTTTTGTGCGATGAAAATCGAGGTGATAGCAATCTCCATAACCATGCCTAATAAACCTAGTCGACTGAAAATTGCATGTAAGATCATCCCGATAATGATACTGATGCCTAATAGGCTTAGGGTTAAAACAGTGCCCATTATTTTTTTATTATAAGCATTGCCCTTGTTTAGATAGTGATCAAATTTATCAATTATATGACCATACCAAACCACAGGATGGGATATTTTTTGCCAAACCCTATCAGGATCACCGACAAACCAATCAAGCAATAAAGCGGCAAAGAGAATGAACATTTTTCTTAACTACCAAGATTATCAAGACTGCTAAAATTAGCCAAAACTTTAGCTAGACGTTTTGTCTGATTAACGTTTGCAGGTAAGCCAAAGCGTATCCATTCTTTGCGACCAGTAAAATGGCGCACAAGAATATGATTTTGGGCAAGGTACTTAACTAGTTTTTCTGCTCTAGAGTACCTGATTAGCGTATAAAGCATGGTGCCACCAATTATCTCCAAATCAGCATCATCCAACACTTGATCAAGCCCTGCACTTCTTGCTTCTATGGTTTTGTGAGCGCGCTTGATCCAAGTTGTATCATTAAGAGCGCTGGCACCAATATATAGGCTTGGCGCAGAAACTGGCCAAATACCAAGGGCATTTTCCAATTGCTCTCTGCGTTGAGAATCACAATAAGCAAAGCCCAAGCGTATGCCAGCTAAACCAAAAAATTTTCCAATAGAACGCAAAATGATCAGCCCTTGGCTACCAGCATAGTCCATAGCTGAAAAATCGCTAGCCACATCCCCAAATGCCTCATCAACAATTAGCGCCCCGCCCTTCGCACCTAAGCGGGCAGCGTAATTTACTAAAGCATCTGGATCAATCGCATCACCATCAGGGTTATTGGGATTAACCAAAATTACAATGCGTGCACTCGCTGCGGCACTTTCAAGGCCATCAGCTACCAATACATCGTGGCCAGCTTGTTGCCAACGAAGCCCATGCTCTTGATAGGTATAACCAATGATAGCGACACTTTGAGGTTTAAAAAGTCGGGGTAATATTTGGATAAAAGATTGCGAACCCGCACCTATAACAGGCTCAACCCCTTCAGGTGCCTCATAATAGGCATTTGCCGCTTGTTTCACATCATTTAATAAACCATCATCTGGTAAGTCACGCCAAATATCACTTGGAATATCAATCTTATGAGCGGGATAACCATTGGGATTTATGCCTGTTGATAAATCAATCCAATCTTTGCGCTCACCGCCATATTTTTCTATTGCCGCATCTAAACGCCCACCATGCATAAGTTTAATCACTTGTGTCTCCATCAATCAGATGCATGAAACTGCCCATAACATTATCCAAAACCATTCCCTTGGTGCCGAGATCGTTATCTTGCGAATCTCTTGCTTTGAATAATATTTTATCACATTTTTCTTCAACAATTGTGGCGTAATGAAATTCATGTGCCATTAATTTACGGGGAAGCTGTGATATCCACGAATTATCCCCCATAATTTCAAGTTTTCGATAACCTAAATGTAGCTTTCGTGATTCAAAACTGGTGATTAGAGGTAAGAGATTAAGCATTTCATGGGACATGCCTTTGGCATCGATAATGCTTTTGCCAAGGGTCATATATCCCCCGCATTCGCCATAGATTAAGACGCCCGCGCTGCCATGCTGGCGCATTGCTGATTTAAAATTCTCTGCATTACTCAGGGTTTCACAATGCAATTCAGGATATCCACCCGGCAAATAAATTGCATCACAATTGGCATCGGGCGGTTCATCGTTTAAGGGTGAGAAAAAGCTAATTTCTGCCCCAGCATTTTGCCATGCTTTCATAAAATGCGGATAACTAAAACAGAAGGCTTCATCTTGTGCTATTGCAATTTTCTGCCCTAAAGGTGGTAAGGTTTTTAGGGGGTGAGCATTGTGGCTGTCATTGGGCTGAAGCATCTGTTTAATTGCAGAGATATCTAAACTTTGCCCAATCACATCAGCAGCATTATCTAAAAACCCATCCAATGCAGGATGTTCCCCCGCTGGCACAAGCCCTAAGTGCCTATCAGGTAATTCTAATGCTTCATTACGATGAATAGCACCCAATATTGGGATCTCAAGAGAAGCCAATGCATCACGCTGCATGCTCTCATGCCTGAGACTTCCCACACGATTTAATATTAAACCAGCGATATTAATGTTTTTATCATAGCTCATAAAACCATGGGCAACAGCGGCAATGGAATGTGAAGTTTTGGCACAATCTAAGACCAATATAACAGGTAGATTTAACAATTTTGCCAATTGTGCAGGTGAGCCTACTCCTGCGGCTGCGCCATCAAATAGACCCATCATTGCCTCAACAATGAATGGCCTACCTCCAGATTGACTGATCAGATTATGAATTAACCCCTCGCCCATTGCCCAAGGATCGAGATTATAGCAAGGCATATGCGAGGCCGCTTGATGAAATTTTGGATCAATATAATCGGGGCCAGCTTTAAAGGATTGCGTGGTGTAGCCACCTCTATTTAATGCTCGCAAAAGAGCAAGGGTAATAGTGGTTTTACCACTGCCAGAATTGGGCGCAGAAATCATAATGCCATTATATGTGCTGCCATTAGATTTATTAGATATATTCCCCCTAGACACGCCCCCTCCATTACCGGCCGTCTTAGCCATTTATCCAGCATCCTGCTGCTTGCGAGTACCCAGAGGATCAACTTCTAAAATTCGGCCAGATAAGGCTCCTAGCCAATCTAAGCCAGAGCGTAAACGAACCACATCACCAACCACCACAATTGCAGGTGGTTTTAAATCTGATGCCTTATAATCAGCAGCTGCATTGCCAAGGGTTGTCTCTAGCACATTTTGGCTTTTTGTGGTTGCATCCACAACAAAGGCTAAGGGCGTCGACTTATTCCGTCCTGCGTCCATCAAGCGTTGAGTAATTAGCTCAATATGTTTGGTTGCCATATACATGACAATAACGGGCGAGGCTTTTGCCACCGCATTCCAATCAATGCTATCAGGCACAAGCCCTGTTGCATCATGTCCAGTTAAAAAGGTAACAGCTTGATTTGTATCGCGGTGCGTAGCTGGAATACCAGCATAAGCAAGTCCGCCAATGCCAGCAGAAATACCTGGTACAATCCGAAATGGTATGTTGTGTTCAACAAGGGTAAGTGCTTCCTCTCCACCACGACCAAAGATAAATGGATCACCGCCTTTAAGGCGCAAAACACGTTTACCTTCATTGGCTAATTCGACTAATCGAAGAGAAATATCGCGTTGTTTGGGAGATGGCTTGCCGCCACGCTTTCCTGCATATTCAAGCAGGCAGTGGTCATTTTTTAAATTTAAAATTCGCTCATCAACCAGCGCATCATAGACAATAACATCTGCTTGCTGCATTGCATGCCAAGCATGTAGAGTTAATAGCCCAGGATCACCGGGACCTGCGCCCACAAGCCAAACCCAGCCCTTGTCAAATGTTGCCATATGTTGCGTAAAATCACTCATGGGAATCTTATAACCTTAATTTTTAATTCTGTCTTGTAATTTTAACTTTGTCTTTTCGCAATCCTAGTTATAAGTAACTATGGAAGAAAATAAGCCATTAGACTCAAATCAAGAAAAATCTAGTCCATTAAAACGCGGCTGGACAACGGGTGCTTGTGCGACTGCGGCAGTAAAAGCCGCATTAACGGCTTTTTTCACAAAATCATTTCCTGATCCCGTTACCATCACGCTACCTAAAGGCCAAACGCCAAGTTTTGCACTTGCTTATGAGAGTTTAGGTGATGATTTTGCTTCCGCCTCGATTATTAAAGATGCGGGCGATGACCCTGATGTCACCCATGGGGCTTTGATATCGGCAAAAGTTGAGCCAAATCTTAGCAATCAAGGCCTAAAGTTCTTGGCAGGTGATGGTGTTGGCATGGTCACCAAAGATGGGTTACCTATTCCCAAAGGCGAACCTGCGATTAATCCAGTACCACGGAAGATGATACAAGGCGAGGTAGAAGAACTTTGTCGTGAGCAGCAATGTAAGGCTGATTTCATCATCACTATTTCAATTAAAAATGGTGAATCTTTGGCACAAAAAACATGGAACCCTCGCCTTGGTATCTTGGGTGGGCTTTCTATTTTAGGCACCACTGGTATTGTAAATCCTTATTCTTGTTCAGCTTGGATACATTCCATCCATCGTGGTATTGATGTGGCGCGGGCAAATGATCTTAATCACGTAGTAGGCTCCACAGGCTCAACAAGCGAAAAGGCTGCACAAATTTTATTTGATTTGCCAGATTATGCCTATTTAGATATGGGCGATTTTGCTGGTGGCGTGTTAAAATATTTGCGCGCCCATCCCGTACCACGCTTAACGCTTACGGGTGGGTTTGCTAAATTTTGCAAACTTGCTCAAGGGGCGATGGATTTACATTCATCTCGAAGCCAAGTGGATTTTCAGGTATTAGCATCATGGGTAAATGATGAAAAGTTAGCCGAAAAAATTCTAAAATCAAATACAGGGTTAGAAGTTTTACAACATTGTAAAGCCCACGACTTTGATATGCCAGGATTGGTAGCTAAAAAAGCACAGGAAAAGGCAACAAAAATGTTGAAAGATGCACCTGTATCCGTTGATGTAATGGTAATTGACCGCAAAGGGGTTCTTTTATCGCATGTCTTCTAAATATTTTAAAATTTTGATCTTAGGCGGTACCTATGATGGCTTTTCCTTGGCAACCCAATTGCATGATTTAGGCCATCAAGTGATTACATCTTTAGCGGGGCGCACTGATAATCCCAAATTGCCTAAAGGAGAGATCCGCATTGGTGGATTTTCCAGCGATAAAAAGTCTAGCATTGGTGGCTTGGCTGATTATATCAATAAAAATGCGATTGATATATTAATCGATGCCACGCACCCCTATGCCGATAAAATTAGTGAAAATGCTTATCATGCAGCAAATCAAGCTGGTAAATCTCGTTTAGTGCTGTATCGTAAGGGATGGGAGAAAAAAGCTGGCGATCAATGGCTCTTAGTACAGTCAGAACCTGAGGCATTAAATTTATTGCCCAAAAGCGCACGCTCATTTATTGCCCTTGGTGCACAACATATTTCGCCATTTTTAGAAGATGAAACACGGTTTTATCTGTTTCGTATGATGGATGAGCCCAAAACCCCCTTCTCTCATCCTAACCATCAATTATCACTTGGAAAACCAGGGAATGTGGACGCCGAAATTGTGCTTTTGAAACAGCATGAAATAAGTCATTTAATCTGCCGTAATTCAGGGGCTGAAAAGGTTTATGCAAAAATCATAGCTGCCCGCACACTGGGTATTCCTGTGATGATGATTGAGCGTGGTAATCCGCCCCAACCACCTCATGCTGAATCAGTGGATGAGGCGTTAAAATGGGTTGGAAATTTATAGCAATCCCAATTGGGCTAATTCAAGTCTGATGTGAGTGGGTAAGGCATCAAGGCCTTTTTTACCATCACCTAAATCAGCAGGCACGTCTTCAGCTTTTAAATAACGCCAACCTTGAAATGCACGACGTGGTTGCCAATCTGTCTTGAATAATTTGGGTTTTAAAATCAGATGGCAACGCCTTATTCCCTCGCTATCAGTAAAAACTTCAATGTCTTTCAACGCTTGTCGGCATTGTATTTTGCCCTTAATAACCCAATAAAGCGAACCGCCATCTAAAAGCTCATCGACCCGTTTAGGCACCATGCGAGTGGTATGCATAGTCACCCGCTCTTTGCCTTCGCTCACGCGCTGGGCAACCCTCTGTTTGATGAAGGATTGCAATTGTTCTGGGCTATCAATTCCAACGCATAATTTGACTAAATTTAAACTCATGATGCGTAATTACGATTGGGTAGTTGTTGGAACCAAAGCTATAGCAGGCATTCCAACATCAAATTGCTCACCAGCTTTAATAGCAATCTCTTCTACAATGCCATCAATTGGGGCTGGTACTTGGTGTTCCATTTTCATGCTTTCAATAACAAAGAGCGTGTCGCCCATTTTTACTTCATCACCTTGCGTTACATTGATATGAATAATTTTTCCATGCATAGGAACGCGAACTACCCCATCATCTCCATCACTGGAATTGCTCCCCAACTGCCAATTGTGCGGTGCAAAACCATATTGGCGGCCATGTTGTAAGATGAAACATTGTTTGCCCTTATTAACTATGGCTGCAGATTGAGATGGATTTACGATAGTATTATCACTGTCTAAAACATCTATCTGCACGCCATTAAATCGAATGCGGCGGGTTATAACTTCACCGTCAATGGTGAATATATAATCTTGTTCACGTTCTAAAATTCCAGAATATGCATCAAAGTTATCCCAAGGGTCATTGGTCTGAGTTTGAGATTTGTTAGCAGATTGCTCATTGGCAATTAGAGTTTTAATACCCAAAGCAATAACGGGCTCTTCAATTTCTTGTGGCAGGATTAAGTCTTCAATTTGACGATCAATCAACCCTGTATCAAATTGCTCATTCTTGAAATCTTCATTATTAGCAAGGCGCGCCAAAAAGCCAATATTACTGCGAAGTCCAGCAATGACAGAATTTTCTAAGGCTTGATGCAGTTTAGCAAGTGCTGTTTCGCGGTTGCTGCCATGGACAATTAATTTAGCAATCATAGGGTCATAATGAGGTGAAATGTGATCACCTTCCACAACGCCGCTATCAATACGCACATGCTCTTTTGGCAAGTCCAATGCTATCAACTCGCCCGTTGAGGGTAAAAAGCCATTATCAGGATCTTCAGCATAAATACGCGCTTCAAAAGCATGGCCAGATAGCTCTACATCATCTTGGGTGAGCGGTAAGGCTTCTCCAGATGCAATACGCAATTGCCATTCAACAAGGTCTTGGCCTGTGATCATTTCTGTAATCGGATGTTCGACCTGTAGGCGGGTGTTCATTTCCATGAAATAAAACCCATCGAGTTTTAAACCACCCTCACCATCAACGATAAATTCTACTGTGCCAGCGCCTTCATATCCTACGGCCTTAGCGGCATCGCATGCCGCCCTACCCATGGTGGCACGGATAGCTGGTGTCATGCCAGGGGCTGGTGCTTCTTCAATGACTTTCTGATGGCGGCGTTGCAAAGAGCAGTCGCGCTCACCAAGATGGATAACATTACCTTGATTATCTGCAAAAATTTGCATCTCGATATGACGCGGCTTGCTAACGAATTTTTCAATCAACATTCGATCATTGCCAAAAGCATTCATAGCCTCTCGCTTAGCGCTATCTAAAGCCTCATCAAAACCAATGGCCTTTTCTACAATCCTCATGCCCTTTCCACCGCCACCAGCGACAGCCTTGAGCATGATGGGATAACCAATTTCATAGGCTTTACGTTTTAGGAATTCTGGCTGCTGATTATCTCCATGAAACCCAGCAACCACAGGCACATTGGCCGATTGCATGAGGGATTTTGCTTTGTCCTTTAAACCCATTGCGCGAATTGCATCTGCTGGAGGGCCAACAAATTTTATACCAGCGGCAGCGCAGAGTTCTGCAAATTCGGCATTTTCTGATAAAAATCCATAGCCGGGGTGAATGGCATCAACGCCATTTTCCTTTGCAACGGTTAAAATTCGCCCAGCCCTAAGATAGCTGGCATTAACTGCTGCTGCACCTATACGATAGCTTTCATCGGCCAGCTTAACATGTAAGGCGTTTTCATCGGCATCAGAATAGATGGCGACCGTGCGAATGCCCATTTTTCGAGCAGTTTTGATAATACGGCAAGCAATTTCACCGCGATTTGCAATCAATAATTTTTTTATCATCGTTAAAGATTAGCCCTATTGGTTTAATCTTTCCAGCAGATATTAAAGTTATAAAGAAATCATACACATGATTTCGTCAAAAGACTAACATTCAACCACATTACTAGGGATATTAATGGCTAATCCGCCTTGGCTGGTTTCCTTATAACGCTCATCCATATCCATGCCCGTTTGGCGCATGGTTTCGATGCAATTGTCCAGTGGCATGAAATGCGCACCATCCCCATGCATGGCAAGGGATGCAGCGGTTACCGCTTTTACAGCGCCCATAGCATTACGCTCAATACAAGGCACCTGCACAAGTCCGCCGACAGGATCGCATGTCATGCCAAGATGATGCTCAAGGGCTATTTCTGCCGCATTTTCAATCTGCTCTGGTGTGCCACCAAGTACAGCAGTTAAACCCGCTGCAGCCATGCTAGAAGCAGAACCTACCTCGCCTTGACAACCCACCTCAGCACCAGAAATTGAAGCATTACGTTTAATAATACCCCCCACCGCTGACGCGGTTAATAAAAAATCTTCAATGCCCTTTTCATTGGCGCCTGATACAAATTGTTGATAATATTTCATCACTGCAGGGATAACTCCAGCCGCCCCATTGGTTGGTGCAGTCACAACCTTGCCACCTGCTGCATTTTCTTCATTTACTGCCATAGCATATAGCGATAGCCAATTATTTGCAGCTAATGGATCAGACATATTTTCAGCCCAAGTGCCTTTTAATTTTTTATGAAGCTCAGGCGCACGACGTGGCACTTCTAATCCGCCCGGTAAAGTTCCATCAGTGCGCAATCCACGCTCAATGCATGAATCCATTGCTTGCCAGATTTGACGAATTTCTTTACCCAAAAGCTCACCTTTACCGCGTTTGCCACAAGTTTCCTCGTTTCTTCGTTTCATATCAGCAATGGTAAGGCCATGAGTTTCTGCCATCTCAAGCATAGTCTTTGCATTTTGAAAACCAAATGGAATGGTGGTATCCAAGGCATCAATAGGTTCTTCTATCGTATTAGAAAGCTCCTCTTCGCTTTGAACAAAGCCGCCACCGATCGAATAATAAACTTGTCGTAACAAAAGGCCGCCGTTAATATCATAGGCATTAAAACGCATGCCATTTGCGTGACCTGTTAATATTTCATCATAATCAAATATAAGATCTGTTGAAGGATCAAAAGCATAAGCAGGGTGCCCTTCAGCTGAAATTTTCTTATCATTATGTGCTTTTTCAATGAGACTATCTGCTTCATCAATATTAATGGTATCAGGCTTTTGCCCCATTAAGCCTAAAATAACAGCCCTATCGCTAGCATGTCCCTTGCCTGTAAAAGCTAATGAACCATGCAGAGAAACTGTAATTCTATCTACCTCGCTACCCGCAGGGCGTACCCAATCGCCATCGCGTAGTTCTTCTAAAAAGCGATGTGCCGCTACCATAGGCCCCATAGTATGAGATGAAGAGGGTCCAATGCCAATTTTAAACAATTCAAAAATGGATAGAAACATTTTAGGCTCCTTTAAACAAAACCAACTTAATCCGCTTAAGCAAATCATTAGGGGGGTAATTGCACATTAAAACAAGTTTTTTTTGATTTTTCTCATAAATAATGACATGAATTATTTTGGAGAGAAACAATCTGCAAATTGCGCCTTATATCATTGGGGTTACGACATCAGATTTATATAATTTAAGAAAAGGCTTTTCTATGTCCAGAATAGACATCGCTAAACGTGTTACTGATCACATGTGGAGATTAGATCCAATCATTCGTTCACTGCTGGATACAGATTTTTATAAGCTGTTGATGTTGCAAATGATCTGGGGGCTTTACAGTGATGTAAAAGTGACCTTTACCGTGATTAATCGTGCAAAAGAAATCCGCATTGCAGATGATGTTGATATTGAAGAATTACGCACACAATTAGATCATGCGCGCACACTTCGTTTTACCAAAAAAGAGATCATTTGGCTTGCTGGTAACACTTTTTACGGCACTAAACAGATTTTCAAACCTGATTTCATCAATTGGCTTTCAGAATTTCGCCTTCCAGAATATGAATTGGAAGAACGTGATGGTCAATTTATGTTAAAATTTCACGGCACATGGGCTGAGGCAAGCATGTGGGAAATTCCTGCCCTAGCCATTATCAATGAATTACGTTCTCGATCTGCAATGAAGGATTTAGATCCCTTTACGATTGATGTTTTATATGCCCGTGCAAAATCTAAAATGTGGGCTAAGGTTGAGCGATTACGAGAGTTGCCAAATCTTGCCATCTCTGATTTTGGTACCCGTCGCCGCCATTCGCATCTATGGCAGCGTTGGTGCGTTGAAGCGCTAATTGAAGGGTTAGGTAGCGCTTTTAAAGGTACATCCAACGTGCTTATGGCTATGGACAATGATTTGGAAGCCGTTGGTACTAATGCCCATGAGCTTCCTATGGTCTTAGCAGCTTTAAGTGAGGGTGATGAAGCAATCATACAATCGCCTTACCGCGTTTTAAAAGAATGGAACCAATATTATGATGGCAATTTACTTATTGTATTGCCAGATGCCTTTGGTACCAATAGCTTTTTAAACAATGCTCCTGAATGGGTTGCTGATTGGACGGGATTCCGTCCTGATAGCGCACCAGCAATCGAAGGTGGTGAGCGAATTATCAAATTCTGGCAAATGCATGACAAGAATCCAAAAGATAAGCTACTTGTTTTCTCTGATGGTTTAGATGCGGATACGATTGAACGCGCATATCATCATTTTGACGGAAGAGTACGCATGGCTTTTGGTTGGGGAACTAACCTCACCAATGATTTTGCAGGCTGTGCGCCCATTGCCAATCAGCAACTAAAGGCTATCTCGCTTGTTTGTAAAATTACAGAAGCCAATGGTCGTCCTGCGGTTAAACTGTCTGATAATCCCCATAAGGCAACGGGTGACCCTGAAACCATAAAGCACTATATCAAGCTTTTTGGTACAGAAGGTATGATTGAGCAAGAAGTCGATGTTTAAATGAAATATAACAAATAAAAAGCCTCGCTATAGCATGTCACCAGAAAGTGGGTGCTAATTTTGCGAATAATGACATGTAACAACAAAGGGATAGAGCTTGATGCGTTTGAATGAAATCAAAACGCCGCTCTATTTCCCTTAACTTACGCTAATAGTTCTTATTCAAGTGACGCACCTAAACGCTACTCTCGCTTGATTATCCAGCCAGTTTTTTTAAATGAGACTTCTTAAATTCATTGTCGATATCTTTAATCGTCGCGATAAACTTTTTCACGGCGCTCATGACGCTCTTGTGCCTCAATAGATAGCGTTGCAATCGGGCGTGCATCAAGACGGCGGATGCCAATAGGCTCGCCTGTTTCTTCACAATATCCATAATCGCCATCATCTATGCGTTTTAAAGCAGAGTCAATTTTTGAAATCAGTTTACGTTGGCGATCCCGCGCTCGCAATTCCAATGCACGATCTGTTTCCGCAGAGGCCTTATCTGCAATATCAGGATGATTGCGACTTTCGTTTTGCAGTGTTTCTAATGTACCGCGAGATTCTTGTAGAATTTCTTTTTTCCAATTAATCAATTTCAAGCGGAAATACTCTTTTTGACGATCATTCATAAATGGCTCATCTTCAGTTGGTATATACTTAAAATCAAATTGTTCTGCGATTGACATAATATCCCCTCACACATTCATCAACATTATGGCCTTCATATACCGATACTTATGATTAAGAACAAGTAAATTAATATACTTCTTTAGAAAAACTTTAGAATACTTCAACTTAACCATCCATTTAAACGCTAGGTAAACCGGCCTGCTCCAACTCTTTAATGGATAAATATGACATAAATGTAACGGATTTCAGTTGTTTATGCATTTTCATTAATTCTACATCAATATTATCTGTAATCATTTTTAATTATCCACAGATGGGAATTTATGATTGGCTCAATGTATCATCAATTTGTTATATCAATATCTATTTAGAGAAATATTCTTCCAAAGAATCAAGCGCTTGCATCCGCCAATATTCCATTTGGATTGCTAATTGGCCAATTTTTCCTACGCACCATTTTGCAGTAAAAGGCTCGAATAATCTGTATTGATCATTATTATCAGTAATCGCAGAGGCTATTAATTGCCCAGCCATTGCCGTGGTATTTAATCCATGCCCGCCAAAAGCAGTTGCCACCCATAAGTTATCTTCCATTTGTCTAATAATTGGCATTTTATGCCTTGCGTAACCCATAAAACCGGACCAAGCATAATCAATCTCCATATTTGAAAATTGCGGGTATATGGCAGTAATATCTTGTTTTAACATGGCGGCTAATGCTTTTGGTTCTTTGCGTTTAGTAGTTATTCGCCCACCCCAAATCAAACGCCGTTCATCGCCCTTGCCAGAAATTCGATAATAATCGCCTGCCCTTCGATCATCTGCAATTGTGCCAGTAAAGTTTATTGCCTCATCTATCTGATCTGGCATAGGTTTGCTGGCGATTATATAGGTTGCGATAGGTAATATTGCGCGTTCAATTGGCTTATAGGGACCACCATATGCACTACATGCCAACACCATGTGATTGGCTTCAACCTTTGATCGTCCTTTACTTAATTGGCCTGTGTTAGGCAGACTTATATGTGCACACCATCTATTGCCAGATTTTTCAATATGCTCAACCCGTGAATTTTCATAAATTTGCACAGTTTTTGATTGAGCCATTTTAGCCAGCGAAAGGGTATAGTGTAAGGGATGAATATGAATTCCCTCATGGTCTAATAGTCCAGCTTTATATTGTTGCGTTTTTAATAAAGCTTGCAGTTGATCCTTATTCAAATAATCTTGGCTAAAGCCGTAATCAAGCGCTAAGCGCTCAGCGGCTTTTTGCAATCCTTCGCCATTGCCATATCGCACCACCTCTAGCGCTTCTTTTCCTTCAATCAAATCATGAGCTTGTATGTTGCCTATTTGATTTTTGACATAAGACACGCCATCTCGTGAAAGGCGAAACAATGCTTTGGCATGATCAATGCCGAATTCAGCTTCAAGCTCAAAGATACTTTTGGCAAAGCCTGAATTTACGAATCCTGCATTGCGCCCAGATGCACCCCAACCGATGCGGTTAGCTTCTAATAAGACGACTGATTTGCCTGATTTTGCGCACTCAAGTGCAGTCGTTAAACCAGCCAATCCGCCACCAATAATGCAAACATCAACTTCAACTCTATCCATTAAAGTAGGATTGAAGAATAAATCGTCATCTAATTGCGTTGCAGCATAATATGAAGAGACATGTGAGATCATTTCTTAGTTCAGTCGCATTTTTCCAAAAATGTCAATAAAGCCGTATCTATATTTCTCTAATGATACAGAAGTTTTTTAGCCAACTGCCTTTGATATCAGACAATATTCTTGTATGAATGTTATAGATGTTGGGAGAGCTGTAGTATGATTTTAACTGCAGTAAATTGATTGAGGGGTATCCTATGTTGACACTTTATATTTTACGTCATGCCAAATCATCATGGGCTTTACCCGGAGTTAATGATCATGATCGTAGCTTAAATGATCGTGGTATCAATGACTTGCCGAAAATTGGGCAAATGATGAAGGCGAACGGCTTCGTGCCTGATATGGTGCTATGCTCGTCTGCAAAACGCACTCAAGATACATTGGAAGGTGTGTTATTAGAACTCGCTACCAAGCCCCCTGTTTCCATATCCAGCGATCTCTATGCCAGTGGTTCAGATTATTATTTGCGTATCATTAAAAATGCACCAGATTGTAAAAGTCTGATGATTGTTGGGCATAATCCTATGTGTGATGAGATCACCCGTCTTTTGGTTAAAGATGGCGAAGCGCAGGCTATCGCTGATCTAGCAGAGCATTATCCAACAGGTACATTGGCGGTCATGGAATTTGAAGAGGATGATTGGCAAGATATAAAGCCTAAGAGTGCATTTTTAAAAGTATTTCAAATTCCAAAAAATATTTAAAAACAATATTTTGAAATATATTAATTAAAGTATTAATTTAAGTTTAAAAAAATAGAGCAGAACTATAAAAATCTCTCCTAGCCTATTTAATATGGTTAAAAACTTCCTATATAAAC
>CAKMZG010000023.1:0-5054 GCA_929200335.1 uncultured Alphaproteobacteria bacterium
ACACTAAACCCCACATGTGCGGCATACATAGCGACCTGTCGCGCTAAAGCACTTTCGGCATCTAATCTGCTAGGGTGGCATAATTTTTCCTTGGAAATATCCATAATATCACCAACCAATTTGCAGGAAAATTCACAGACTTGATCATGATAGATTTCTACTTTTAGATATGTAGGATTATTATTTTCTTTTGTTTTAAAATTGACGCCTGGATTTTTAGTTAAATTGGAAGTGCTAAAAGATAAATAATGCCTATCTTGTACTCCATCTGGCACTCCATCTAAATTTAAATTTGAATAAGTCATCTTCTCCCCATTGTTAAAATTATAATTAGGATTTATTTCCTATATAATCAAAAATTATAGGGAGGGGGATAGATTTTTTTCAAGAATAAATAAAATATTATATTTATTAGTGAGTTAATTCCATTAAATTGTTGTTTTCTCTTATTATTTCTAAGAAGAAAATATATCAAAAAAAGCAATTCTTCACAAAAAATAAGAAAATAATCCTCCTTATTTCATCGTCTGCCATAGTCACGGAAATCATAACTCAGTGAGGAACCGCCATGACTAAGTCAATTTTAGAATTTGAAAAAGCACTACAAAAAGAGGCTGAACGTTATTTAAACCAATGTTTTTCGATGGATGGCAAAACCATCAACCATCACATCAAACAGATTGAAACAGAGCCAGATGAAACCCCATCGCTGGTCAAAACTCTACTGCGCGCCTTAAAGGCAGAACGCAGAAAGGCGCGTATCAAACATTGGTCATATAGCCTTTCACGTCATATCGCCTTGAGGCAAGCACTCGAACAGGCGCTGGAACAATGAGCAAATCTATAAAATGCACGCAAGAGCTAACTCGCGTGCATCAAATTCTCAAATAACAAATTAGGGTTTATATTAACCGCGCAACTGACCGCCTGTTGTTTTTTCAACGGCTGCAATGATTTTGCTGCTGATGGCTTCAATCTCTTCATCCGTTAGGGTTTTTTCCCAAGGTTGAATGGTCACTTCAAAAGCCACCGATTTTTTGCCCTCACCTAGGCTCTCACCTTCAAATATGTCAAAGATGTTAACGCCAACGATGGCCTTTTTATCTGCACCATTAGCAGCACGTAAGATTTTGGCAGCCTCCACATCGCTATCCATAACAAAAGCAAAATCACGGCGCACCGCTTGAAGGTTAGAAATTTCTAATGGCGGTTTAGTCTTTGTTGCTTTGGCTTTTTTCACAGGCAAGCGATCAAGATAAATCTCAAAACCAACAACGGGCCCTGCACTATCCATGACCTCAAGTGCATGGGGGTGCAACTCACCAAAATAACCGAGGATTAATTTTGGTCCTAATTGAAGTGTACCAACACGGCCTGGGTGATACCAGCTTGGTCCACCGGCCACCAATTGTGCATTGCTGGCATCCATGCCGCAAGCTTCAAGCACAGCTAAAGCATCGGCTTTTGCATCAAAAACGCTTACCTTTGCAGCATTGCCTTGCCATGCACGGCCGCCACCAGTAACTGTACCTGCGGTGCCACGGCGAATGCCGCCCGCCACACGATGCTGATCATCTGGATTATCGCTCAAATAAACATGCGCCACCTCAAACATTGCCACATCATTAAAACCACGATCAGAATTACGCTGAGAGGCTGCAATTAAATTTGGCAAAAGACTTGGGCGCATATCGGATAAATCTGCTGCAATCGGATTAGCAAGCGCTAAGCTTTTATCACCCCCGCCAAAGCATTCTGCTTGTTCTTTTGAAATGAATGAATAGGTCACAGCCTCCAACATCCCACGCGATGCCAAGCCACGACGTGCATTGCGCGCACGAATTTGGCTTGTGGTCAAAATTTTGGAACCAATCGCACTCAAAGCCGGCAAAGGTTGTGGTTCAATGTTATTAACCCCATGAATGCGCATAACTTCTTCCACCAAATCAGCTTTGCCAAAAACATCTGGGCGCCATGATGGCACTTTAACTTTCCAGTTTTTGCTCTTGCTTTCAATTTCAAAACCAAGGCGGGTCAAGATGTTTTCAATCGCATCATCATTAACAGAAATACCAGTTAAGCGGTTGACTTCTGAAGTTGGAAAATCAAGCACCAAGCTGGGCTCAGGCACCTTACCTGAAATTATTGGAGCTGTTTCACTACCACCGCAGAGTTCTTTTACAAGGGCAACTGCATGATGCAAGCCATCCACCATCATAGCAGGATCAACTCCCCGTTCAAAACGGTAACGGGCATCGGTGATAATGCCAAGATCACGGCCAGTGCGGGCAATCTTTAAAGGCTCCCAAAGGGCTGATTCAACCAAAACATTGGTTGTGCTTTCATCAACACCAGAAGCAGCCCCACCCATAATGCCAGCAAGGCTTTCCGCACCATTATCATCAGCTATCACATAGTGATCGCTTTTTAATGTATATTCTTTATCATCAAGACCTAAGAAGGTTTCACCATTTTCAGCACGGCGAATTTTTAAATTGCCCTTAACCTTATCAGCATCAAACACATGAAGCGGACGCCCCAGATCAAAGGTCACATAATTTGTAATATCAACAAGAGCTGAAATTGGGCGAAGACCAATAGCACGTAAACGCTGCTGCATCCATTTTGGTGACGCGCCATTTTTCACACCCCTTACAAGCGATAGGCCAAATGCAGGACAAAATTCATCGTCCTCAATTTTCACATCAACAGGGCAAGAATCACTTGAGGATATGGGCTTAATTTCAACAGGCTTCACCTTGCCAATACCATAGGCTGCTAAATCACGGGCAATGCCAGCAACACCCAAAGCATCCGGGCGGTTTGGCGTGATGCCAATTTCAATGATAGGGTCTGATAGGCCAGCATAATCTGCAAAGCTTGTGCCAATGGGCGCATCTTGCGGTAAATCGATAATGCCATCATGCTCATCTGACATGTTCAACTCACGTTCTGAGCACATCATACCAAAGCTTTCTACACCGCGAATTTTGCCAACACTTAATGTAATATCAAGGCCAGGCACATAATCGCCAGGCTTACCCAAAACACCAACAAGACCCTCACGCGCATTAGGCGCACCACAAACCACTTGTTGAGGTTCACCCTCGCCCGTATCTACAGATAGCACCTGCAAACGGTCGGCGTCGGGATGTTGTTTGGCTGATAAAACTTTGGCAATCTTGAATGCATTAAAATCAGAACGATCGTCGATCTCTTCCACTTCTAAACCAATCATGGTCAATGCTTCTACGATCTCATCTAAAGTTGCATCAGTTTCTAAATGTTCTTTCAGCCAACCGAGTGTGAATTTCATTGTCTTTACCCTATGTATTCAATTACCCAACGTGAATTAAAATTCAGCCGTTGTTATTTCTTTGTATCTTGCTCGTCGTTCAATTCGCTACGTGCTTCAAGCTCTTTAAAGATCACAAATCCGATTGGATTTTGCTCTTCATCATCGGCTTCAATTTGCTTTGCCATAATCACAAATGCAAATTGCTCAATATGCACCATGCGCCAAATTCGGCTGCCCTCTTGGGTGCGTCCTTCAACACGCACAAGCGAACCAGATGTTGGCACAATACGCTCCACCATAAAGGTGCCAGCAGCACTTTCGCTTAAAAGGCAAGTTGTCTCTTTTTCACTATCAAGTGTCTGCTCAAACTCAACAATATGTTGTAGAATTTCAGCAATGGCAATTTCTGATGGCGAGGTGGGATTGATACGATCCCAGTTGATGTTCCAACTCACCGTGCGTTTAATATTGCCGTTCAATTTAACAGACTTATTAAATTCCATAAAAAATCTCCTTTAAGAGATGTTAGCGCGATCAATTCACGCTATTGGCTGATACCAGCAAAAAGCGTTGGGATATCCAATGGGCGGAAACCATAATGGCTCAACCAACGGCTATCTGCATCAAAGAAGGCGCGTAAATCTGGCATACCATATTTAAGCATAGCAATGCGGTCAATCCCGATACCCCAAGCAAAACCTTGATAAACCTCAGGGTCTAGGCCACTTGAGCGCAAAACATTAGGATGCACCATGCCGCAGCCCAAGATCTCCATCCAATCATTACCTTCACCAAATTTGACTTCATTACCAGAGCGATCACATTGAATATCAACCTCTAAGCTTGGTTCAGTAAATGGGAAAAATGATGGGCGAAAACGCATATTCATATGTGGCACTTCGAAGAAGTTCTTACAAAACTCTTCCAACACCCATTTCAAATTAGCAATATTTGCAGCCTTATCCACCACTAGACCCTCAAGCTGATGAAACATAGGCGTATGGGTAGCATCACTGTCACAACGGTAGGTTTTACCCGGAATGATAATGCGAATCGGTGGCTCTTGATTTTCCATGGTATGAATTTGCACCGGTGAAGTATGGGTACGTAATAGTTTACGCTCACCATCTTCTTTTTCATTAAAGAAAAACGTATCGTGCATTTCACGCGCAGGATGGCCTTCAGGAAAATTAAGCGCGGTGAAATTATAGTAATCTGTTTCAACCTCAGGGCCTTCAGCAATAGCAAAACCCATATCAGCGAAAATTGCGGTTACTTCATCAATCACCTGAGAAATTGGGTGAACACGACCAGCATTTTCAGGTGTTGCCTGTGTTGGCAGAGTGACATCCACCTTCTCGCTTTTCAAGCGCGCTTCAAGAGCAGCAGATGAAAGCAATTTACTCTTAGTTGAAATTTCATCACTAATTTTTTGTTTTAAGCCATTTAATGCAGGCCCCATAACTTGGCGCTCTTCTGGGGTCATTTTACCGAGGGTCTTCATGCGCTCAGACAGCGTGCCCTTTTTACCCAAAACACCAACGCGAATAGCTTCTAAGGCTACCTCATCGGTGGCAGCTTCAATGTTAGCTAAAATTTCAGCTTCAAATTGTTTTAAATCATCGCTCATCGTTTTATCCGTATGTTGTTCTACCGGCTTAAATATAAAAAGCCGCGCCAACTGACCGTTAGCGCGGCTTAATCAATTCATTAATACCAATTTCAAGAATGAACTATTGGGCGCGCGCTATTTAAC
>CAKMZG010000023.1:5064-19372 GCA_929200335.1 uncultured Alphaproteobacteria bacterium
CTATTTAACAGCGGCCTCAAAAGCACCTTCTGTGGTATTTTTAAGATATTCCAAAGCAGTTTTAGCTTGGTTCACAAGCGCTACAAATGCTGCAGGCTCATGAATAGCAATATCTGATAATACTTTGCGGTCTACTTCGATACCTGCTTTGTTCAAACCATCGATCAAGCGTGCATATGTAAGGCCATGCTCACGTGCAGCGGCATTGATACGTTGAACCCATAAAGAGCGGAAATTACGTTTTCTTACTTTGCGGTCGCGATATGCATATTGCATTGACTTATCAACAGCAGCTTTAGCTGTGCGGATAGTATTCTTACGACGGCCATAAAAGCCTTTTGCTTTTTTAAGAACTTTTTTGTGTTTTGCGTGTGCGGTGACACCGCGTTTTACTCTAGCCATTATTCTGGTCCTTGCTGTCTAATTATTTGCTGTATGGAAGGAATTGTTTAACAATACGAGCATCTTGATCGCACAATGTTGTTGTACCGCGAGCATCGCGAATAAACTTTCTTGAACGTTTGATCATGCCGTGGCGTTTTCCTGCTTGTCCAGCAACAACTTTACCAGTGCCAGTAACTTTGAAGCGTTTTTTGGCGCTTGCTTTGGTCTTCATCTTGGGCATTTTGCATATCCTTACTTCTATGGTGAATTGCTCCACCGGTTAAACTAAAACCCCTATTAAATTAAGCATTACTGCCAATTTGAGACCAAGTCTTTTTTAGGGGTCGTGCATTACAATCAACATGGCATGCCCTGCCAGCCGATTAGTATCTGGCGGGTTATAGCCACCTACCTTAGCTTTTGCAACAGTTTTATAAAAAAAGCGGCAAATATTTTGCCGCTTTTTAAAATCTTATAGCGCCTAAAATGGCACATTATATTACAACCTATTTAGCAGGCCCTAAAACCATCATCATTTGGCGGCCTTCAAGCTTTGGCTCTGCCTCAACTTTAGCAATATCTACGGTATCTTCTTTTACTTTTTTCAAAAGCTCCATACCTAAATTCATATGTGCCATTTCACGGCCTCTAAAGCGGAGGGTTACTTTAACCTTATCACCATTGCCTAGAAATTTTTCTACAGCGCGCATTTTCACCTCATAATCATGGGTATCAATATTCGGGCGCATCTTAATTTCTTTAACCTCAACAACTTTTTGCTTCTTGCGCGCTTCAGCAGCTTTCTTTTGGGCAGCAAATTTATACTTACCAAAATCAAGAATTTTACAAATTGGAGGTCTATTGGTGGGTGAAATCTCTACAAGGTCTAATCCTTGTTCTTCTGCCATTTTGAGCGCAGTATCAATGGATACGGTGCCATGGTTAGTGCCTTCCGCATCAATAAGTTGAACTTCAGATACGGTGATCTCATTATTTGCTCTTGGGCCAGATTTTTGTGGCGCGGCAGCTCTATGTGGTCGGCGAATGGTCGTAGTCTCCTATAAAATTAAAAAATACGCGATATCTTTACTATGAAAATATAAAAATAACAACCGCTAATGCCAATGAAACCATAGGATATTGTTAAATATTTGATGGAATTGATAATAGGCACAATGGTTAGTGATATTAAATCTCTATCACTTGCACATATAAATCACACAATGAGCGGTTCATTTTAGTTAATGAAAACCGCTCTAGCACATATTCACGCGCATATTGGCCAACGGCTTCACGCTCACCCTCTTTCAGTTCCAGCACATGCAATATGGCCTTTGCCAAGGCATCGGCGCTCCCCGCTTCAAAATGCCATCCTGTGCGCTTATCATCAGGCGCCTTTGGCACATAAACCGTATCTGGCACCGCGCCTTTATCTGCAACAATAGGCGCAACCCCCATAGCTTGAGCCTCAACGGCCGCTAAACCAAAGGCCTCAGCATTAACCGTTGCCACCATAACAACACTCGCCAGTGAAAATGCAGCCGCAGGATCATCAACCCGTCCAACCAGCTTAATCTTATCTCTTAGCTTGGGGTATTCAGCCTCAATTGCTGCTATATCGGCGCTTAATCTATCTCGGTACTCTTGATGTTTGGGAGCCTCACCCGCAATGATAAAGACAACATCATCATGGTGCTTTAATACTTCTCTTGCCGCCGCTATACTCACATAAGCGCCTTTGGTGGGAGACAACCGAGCCAGATGTAAGCAGATGGTCTCATCTCCCGTTAGCCCCCAATTTTTAAGCAGCGCTTGCTGGCGCTTAGGCGTAATTAACGCAGGATCAAACTGAGAGAAATCCGTACCTGGCTCAATCATATGCATTTTTGATGCAGCCTCTGGGAAACGCTTTTTAACCAAATTCGCTGTCCAATTGGAATTGGCAATGACACATTCGCCCTGCACCATCACCCCATTATACCAACGCTTAAAAATACTTTTTTGACTATAAGCTCCATGATGCGTGGTTATAAAATGCGTTCCCATACGCTTTGCAGCCAATTTAGCCGACCATGCAGGCGCTCTGGAATGAGCATGGATTAAATCCACTTGTTGCTCCCGTAAAATCTTTGCCAAACGATTGCCATTTTGCCATATCCCAAGGGGATTTCTGGTATCCATGGGCAATTCAATATGCTCACATCCAGCATCTAAAGCACGCTGTGCCATGCGCCCACCATTAGAAACAAGAATTGAGCGCCACCCCTGTTCAGCCACAGCGATTGCACAATCTACTGCGTTTTTTTCTGCACCACCCAATTCTAATTGCGGAATGACTTGCATAATTGTGTATTTTTTATCCATAATGGGTGCCTGTATTAAAGTGATTGGCCTGATTCAATTATAGAAAGTCATACAATGAACGATCAAGCATTACAATTCATAAACCTTGGCAATGGTGAATGCGCGCGTAAAATTGCTGTGCGCCATGTTACGGGTAAAAACTCAGGCTTCATGTGGTTGGGGGGCTATAATTCTGACATGCTAGGCACAAAAGCCGAGCAGATAGATTTATGGGCGCAATCTAAAGGCTTGATGTCAACGCGCCATGATTATTCAGGACATGGGGAATCTGGTGGAAAATTCACCGATGGCACAATTTCACGCTGGTTAGAAGAAAGCCTAACCGTACTTCGAGAGGTGACCACAGGCCCGCAGGTTTTGGTGGGCTCTTCAATGGGCGGCTGGATAGCCATACGCATGGTGCAAGAATTAATTAAATCTGGTGAGGGTGATCGTGTTTCAGGCCTAGTATTAATTGCGCCAGCGCCCGATTTCACCCAAACCCTAATGGAGCCTAAATTTTCTGATGTACAGCGTAAAGATATGGCAAACCAAGGCTATATTGAGCAACCCACGCCCTATGCAGATACACCCAACATCATCACCCGAGCATTGATTGAAGATGGCAAGGAAAACGCTGTCTTAAACAGCAGCATCCAAACCAATTGCCCCGTGCGCATTATCCAAGGTATGAATGACCCTGATGTACCCCACGCACATGCCTTAAAATTAATCGAATGCTTAGATCAAGATGACTGCGTTGCTACCTTCATTAAAGACGGCGATCATCGACTATCCAGAGAGGCGGACATCAAGCGCATTATTTTGACTTGTGAAGACATTTTACAAACAAAATAATTATACTTACTTACGATATACCATAGTTTTATTATGGAAATCTGATTTATATTATATATTATGTTCACTATATTGATATACAATTAAATAATATTTAAATCTAGGAACATAAAAATGCCCAGAGCTCTGTTAATTGGTGATTTTGCACCTAATTTTACAGCACAGACAACCCAAGGCTTCATTAATTTTCATAATGAAATTGAAGGATCGTGGACCATTTTGTTTTCACATCCTAGAAATTTTACTCCAATTTGCACAACGGAGCTTGGATATGTGGCTAAAATAAAGCCAGAATTCGATAAACGTGGCGTCAAAATTTTTGGTTTATCTGTTGACCGCATCGAAGATCATGGCTTATGGGAGAAGGACATTGAAGAAACTCAAGGATGTAAATTAAATTACCCCTTAATTGCCGACCATGACGCAGAGATTGCCGCCGCTTATGGCATGATTCATCCCAATGCATCGGATACATCTACTGTTCGCTCTATTTTCATTATCGACCCTAATAAAAAAATCAAAGTGAACCTGCAATACCCAACTTCTACAGGGCGGAATTTTGATGAAATACTAAGGATTATTGATAGCTTACAGCTTACTGAAAAGCACTCTGTCGCGACCCCAGTAAATTGGAAATATGGCGATGACGTCATCATTGCGCCATCTGTTTCCAATGCCCAAGCTAAAGAAAAATTTCCACAAGGCTGGGTCGAGCAAAAACCTTATCTGCGTATAACAAAAATGCCGAAAAGTTAAAATTACTCTTCAAACATATCCATTAATCGCAATATAGCAATGCGCTCAACCTGCTTGCAGGCTGTCTCAAACTCAACCGCACGGTCATTATTGATGCGTGTTTTAAATGCATCCATAATACTGGCTTTAGTATTATCCTTCACCGCAATAATGAATGGAAAGCCAAATTTTTCAACATATTCTGCATTTAACTTTTGAAAGGCCGCACGTTCTTCATCAGTTAAAGCATCTAGACCAGCTGAGGCCTGCTCTGCTGTAGATTCAGCTGTTAAACGTTTAGCTTCTGCCAATTTACCAGCTAAATCAGGGTGGGCATTTAAAACACCCAAACGCTCTTCTTCACTTGCACAGCGAAACGCGCGGCTTAATAGACTATGAACGCCACAAGCAGAATCATGAGCGGCACCTTTTTCAAATTCAAAACCACGCTCTGCAATCCAAGGTGAATGCTCAAAAACACCGCCAAAGTTTTTAACAAATTCTTTCAGCTCTGCATTACATGCTAATAGCTTTGGCTCTTTATAGGGATGCTTTTCTTGCCAATGCTTAGCTATATCAATGCGGCGCGCACACCAAACGTCATCATGAGATTTTACATAATCAATAAAGCGCTGTAAGGCTGCTGCACGCCCGGGACGTCCAATAAGGCGGCAATGAAGACCAATATTCATCATTTTCGCCGTTCCATTTTTACCTTCTTGATAAAGCGTATCAAAAGTATCTTTTAAATAGGTGAAAAATTGATCTCCAGAATTAAACCCTTGCGGAGTAGCAAAGCGCATATCATTACAATCCAATGTATAGGGAATGATAAGCTGAGGTCGGCCGTCCATTTCGCGCCAATAGGGCAAATCATCATCATAAGCATCGGAAATATAAGCAAAACCACCTTCGCGTGAGACAATATCAACAGTATTGATAGAGCAACGCCCCGTATACCAACCGGTTGGACGCTCACCCGTTACCTCTTTATGAAGCGCAATTGCCTCATACATATCAGCGGTTTCATCTTCTACACTATAATCTTTATATTCTATCCATTTTAAACCATGAGATGCTATTTCCCAATCCGCCTCTTTCATGGCTTGCACCTGTTCAGGGGAGCGCGCTAAAGCCGTTGCCACCCCATAAACAGTTACTGGAATTTCTGCCTCATTAAACATGCGATAAAGACGCCAAAAACCAGCGCGCGCACCATATTCATAAATACTTTCCATATTCCAATGGCGCTGATCAGGCCATTGAGCGGCACCTACAATTTCCGATAAAAAAGCTTCCGAGGCTGCATCTCCATGCAATATATTATTCTCGCCGCCCTCCTCATAATTCACTACAAATTGCACTGCAATTTTAGCGCCATTAGGCCAATTAGGCTCCGGAGTATTTTGGCCATAGCCCTTAAAATTTCGTGGATATATTTTCATAGTTACGCCCTAAAATCCCATAATATTATTAATACACCTTAGCACAGCATATTTTAATATTTGATTAGAAATCATAAAAAGTGTTTCACTGATTTAGATATAGCGATGTATAGTGTATGTAGTATTATATGCCAAATGTTTTTAAGGAAAATAGCTATGAGCGGAAATAAGCAAGGTGGATTAACCACCCACGTTTTGGATACTATGCACGGCACTCCTGCTGAAGGTATGGAAATTCATTTTTACGAAATAGACAACGGCGAACGCCTACCCATAAAAATAGTTAAAACCAATGCTGATGGCCGTGTGGATGCCCCTCTCATGCAGGGGGATGAATTTAGATTTGGCACATTTGAACTTGAGTTTCATGTGGGTGATTATTACCGTGCCAAGGGCATAGAATTACCAAAGCCAGCCTTTATTGATGTGGTACCTCTGCGTTTTGGCACCTATGATCATAGTCATTACCATGTTCCATTATTGGTATCGCCATATAGTTATTCTACATATCGCGGGAGTTAATTTTGAATATTCAATTTCATCTAAATGATACGACGGTTGAGCTGTCAAATTTTTCGCCAGATTTAACACTGCTAGATTATCTACGCCTAGAACGCGGCATGACTGGCAGCAAGGAAGGTTGTGCTGAGGGTGATTGTGGTGCCTGCACAGTACTGGTTGGACGATTAAATTCTTGTGGTGAATTGACCTATGAAAGTGTTAATGGCTGCATCCGTTTCATGGGATCCTTAAATGCTTGCCATATTGTAACCATTGAACATTTGCGTGGCAAAGATGGCGAATTGCATCCCGTGCAGCAAGCCATGGTAGATTGCCACGGCTCACAATGCGGCTTTTGCACACCAGGCTTTATCATGTCACTCTATGGGCTTTGGTTATCAAATCCCACACCATCTCGAGAAGAGGTGGAGCAAGCACTTCAAGGCAATCTTTGCCGTTGCACAGGCTATGCGCCCATTTTGCGCGCTATGGATGTTATTTCAAAAAATGCAGACGCTAAATCAGACCCACTCTATCAAGAACGCGAGCGCATAAAAGCAGCTCTATCTCACATGGAGCAGCAAGATGATATTACCATTCATCATGCTAAGGGCGATACACTCATTCCAAAGGATAGCCAGTCTTTGGCTAAAATGTTGGATGCCAATCCCAATGCCACCATCATTGCTGGTTCCACTGATGTAGGGCTTTGGGTGAGTAAACATATGAAAGATATTGCACCCATTATCTTCATCAATCATTTAAAAGATTTACAAACCATCGAAGATACAGATAGCCATTTAAAACTGGGTGCCGGGGTGACTTATTCCGATGCGCAAACAGCTATTTTAGATAATTTTCCCCAATTGCAAGATTTGTTTTTCCGCATTGGTGGCCAGCAAGTACGCAATATGGGTACCATTGGTGGTAATATCGCTAATGGTTCACCCATTGGTGATACGCCGCCGCCACTTATTACGTTAGGAGCAAGTGTGGAGTTGGAAAGCGTTGCAGGTACGCGCAGCCTACCCCTTGAAGAATTTTTCATTGAATATGGCAAACAAGACCGCGCTAGAAACGAATTTGTTAAAAGTATTACCATTCCAAAATTAGCTGAGAATGAAATTCTCACCTGCTATAAAATATCAAAACGCAAGGATGAAGATATCTCCGCGCTTTGCTGGGCAATTTGGGTGCGTTTAGATGGCGAATTAATCGCTGACATACGCATTGCCATGGGCGGCATGGCAGGCACGCCAAAACGCGCAACTGCTGTTGAGACAGCTCTAAAGGCCAATCCCTTCACTTTAGATACTTGTGAAGCAGCAATGGATGCATTTGAACAAGATTATGCACCATTAAGCGATTGGCGCGCATCAAGTGATTATCGAATGTTGGTGAGTAAAAATCTCCTTAAACGTTTTTATTTAGAGCAATCAGGCGGAAGCTTAGTACAATTGGGAGATTGCAAATGAGTAAAATAACAAGACATGATTCTGCCCATAAGCATGTGGCTGGCACCTCCACCTATAGTGATGATATTATTCTACCAGAAAATACACTTCACGCTTATGCGGGGCTTTCAACCTGCGCCAATGGCACCATCACCTCAAAAGATTTTACTGCCGTCTTAGATATGGCTGGCGTTGTTGATGTTCTGCATGCAGATAATCTGCCGCGCAATATTGATCTATCTCCCACAGGGCAAAACGATGAACCACTTTTTGCAAAAGATAAGGTTGAATTTTATGGTCAGCCTATTTTTGCAGTCATAGCCAAAACCCGCGACATTGCGCGCCGTGCTGCCCAATTAGCGGAAATCACTTATAATGAAGCCAGTAACGCCATCGATGTTTTGGATGCAGAGGCGCAAAATTATCCCAATGTAACCGCCCCCCTTACCCTACAGCGTGGCGATGTGGATAGCGCGATGCAAAATGCTCCCCATAAGCTTGAGGGTGAAATGCGCATTGGCGGCCAAGACCACTTTTATTTGGAAGGCCAAATTGCCATTGCCATTCCTGGCGAGGATGATGATTTAACCATTTATACCTCCACCCAGCATCCAAGCGAAGCACAACATATGGTTGCCCATGCCTTGGATATTCCATTTTCAAGCATCACCACAAAAGTACGCCGCATGGGCGGTGGCTTTGGCGGCAAGGAAAGCCAATCTAATTTCTTTGCGGTCGTTACGGGTATTAGTGCTCATAAACATCGCGTTCCAGTTAAAATGCGCCCTGATCGTGATGATGACATGATCTCAACAGGTAAACGTCATGACTTTGTTGCACGTTATAAAATTGGCTTTGATGATAAGGGCGTTATTCAAGCAGTTGATGGTAATTTTTTAGCACGTTGTGGCTACACATCTGACCTCTCAGGCCCCGTGACTGATCGCTCACTCTTTCATGCAGATAGCAGCTATTATTATGAGAACGTACGCCTTCAATCTCACCCTCTTAAAACTAATACCGTATCCAATACCGCCTTTCGTGGCTTTGGTGGCCCGCAAGGCATGTTGGCTGGTGAGCGGTTTATAGAAGAGATAGCCTATGCCCTTGGTGAAGATCCACTTACCATCCGCAAAAGAAATTTTTATGGCACAGATGATCGAAATATCACGCCCTATCATCAGGTTCTATGTGATAACATCAGCGCAAAAATCGTTGATGAATTAGAAGACTCAAGCGAGTATCAAAAAAGACGTGAAGCCATTATAGAATTTAACAAACAAAACCCAATCCTCAAAAAAGGCATTGCGCTTACCCCTGTTAAATTTGGCATCTCTTTTACTGCCACATGGTATAATCAGGCTGGTGCGCTTGTTCATGTCTATAAAGATGGCAGCATTGCATTAAACCATGGCGGAACGGAAATGGGGCAAGGGTTATTTACCAAAGTTGCTCAAGTGGTAGCGGAAGAGTTTTCCGTTGATGTTGAATGTGTGAAAATTACTGAGACAACAACGGATAAAGTGCCTAACACATCTGCAACTGCCGCCTCATCTGGTTCTGATTTAAATGGCATGGCAGCACTTGATGCAGCGCAAAAAATCAAAGCACGCTTGATAAACTTTGCTTGTGAAAAATATCAAGTGACAAGCGATCAGGTGACCTTTGAAAACAATCATATATTGATTGGAAATGAGAAAATCCCATTTGGTGATTTTACAGCTAGCGCTTATATGGAGCGGGTTCAACTCTCAGATACTGGCTTTTATAAAACACCCGAAATCCATTGGAATAGAGAAACTGGGCGCGGCAATCCATTTTACTATTTCGCCTATGGCGCCTCTTGTTCTGAGGTGATAATCGATAGCCTAACGGGGGAATATAAAATCAGCCGCGTTGATATTTTACATGATGTGGGCTCTAGCTTAAATGCTGAACTTGATATTGGCCAAATCGAGGGTGGCTTTATTCAAGGCATGGGCTGGCTAACAACGGAAGAACTATGGTGGGATGATAAGGGGCGCTTACGCACCCATGCACCATCCACTTATAAAATACCTTTAGCCAGTGACATTCCCGATGAGTTTAATGTCAAACTTGCAACATGGTCAAAGAATGTAAAGCCTACCATTAAGCGTTCAAAAGCAGTCGGAGAGCCACCTTTCATGTTGGCTAATTCTGTATTGGAAGCCCTTTCCATGGCCGTTGCATCCCATAAGAATTATAAGGTTTGCCCAAGCTTAAATGCGCCCGCAACACCTGAAGAAGTATTGATGGCGATTGAGCGGCTCAATAAGGGGTAATCTATGAGCGTCTCTTTCAATAGGGCAGAAACCTTTTTTAACGCCCATGATAGGGTGGTGTTAATTGAAGTGGAACAGGCCAAAGGCTCTACCCCACGTCAAGAAGATGCCTTTATGCTGATTGACACCATAGACGCTATTGGCACTATAGGCGGAGGACAGCTTGAATATATGGCCATCGCCCATGCTCGCAAAATATTGCAAGGCGATGGTGAGCATAAATTAACATTGGCTTTGGGTCCTGCGCTTAATCAATGTTGTGGTGGGCATGTTTCTCTAAATTTCAAACTGTTAGAAAACAACGATAGAGCTACATTGCTTGAACGCTTAAAACTAAATGAAGATGCCCAACCATGGATTTATATTTTTGGTGCAGGTCATGTGGGGCAAGCCCTTTATCGGGCGCTTTTTCCCCTACCTTTTAATGTTAAAATTTTTGACAATCGCCAGGACTTACCCAATCAACCAAAAGATATTCCTGTTGAAAATCTTGCCCTTCCTGAAAGCGCTATTCAAGACGCACCAAAGGGGACAAGTTTCATCATTATGAGCCACGACCACGCCCTAGATTTCATATTGACAGAAGAAGCCTTGAAACGAAAAGACAGCCCCTATATTGGGATGATTGGTTCAAAAACTAAGCGTGTGCTATTTGATAAGCAAACTGCCCATGAGGATCTGTCAAAACTAACCAGCCCCATGGCAAAAGGTACAGGCAATCAAGGCAAGCAGCCCGAGATTATCGCAGCACTCATTGCGGCTGAACTGATAGCTGTTTTAACTTAAAGCCGTCTCAACCAATTTCACCCAATAGCTTGAGCCCATAGGGATGGCCTCATCATTGAAATCATATTCTTCGTGATGTAGGCCAGCGCTATCGCCATTACCCACTAAGATGAAAGCTCCCGGGCGCGCTTCCAACATATAGGCAAAATCCTCACCACCCATAGACGGGGGGTAATTGGTTGCTACATTGTCTGCACCGACAATTTCTGAGGCGATTTTTATGGCAAATTCAGTTTGCTCATCATGATTAATCACAACTGGGTAATTATTAGCAAAGTGAATTTCAACCTTTGCACCATAGGCGGCAGCTATGCCTTCCAAGACTTCTTTAAAACGCAACTCAGTTTGTGTGCGCACCTCTTTATCAAGGGTACGAACGGTGCCAATAAATTCAGCCGTTTGCGGAATAATATTTTGCGCACCCGTTCCCGCATTAAAGCCCGTCACCGTTACCACGGCAGATTTTAACGGATCGGTATTGCGTGATACAATACCTTGTAGGGCTTGCACCATGAGCGAACCAATATAAATCGGATCAACCCCTAAGTGCGGATAAGCTGCATGAGCGCCAAGCCCATGGATGGTAACTTTAAATTCATCAGTAGCTGCCATGAAAGCGCCTTTACGAATGGCAAATTCATTTGGTTTTAAGCCTGGCATATTATGCATGCCGTAAACCTCATCAATACCGAAACGCTCCATCATGCCATCATCCACCATGGCTTTACCGCCAGCGCCACCTTCTTCAGCGGGTTGAAAAATCACCGCAACTGAACCCGTAAAATTACGCGTCTCAGCCAAATATTTTGCAGCACCCAAAAGCATTGCCGTATGGCCATCGTGACCACAAGCATGCATCTTACCTTCAACTTGTGAAGCATAGGCTTTACCTGATTTTTCAAAAATTGGCAGCGCATCCATATCAGCACGCAAGCCAATGCATCTGCCCTTATCGGCATCGCGTCCACGAATAAGCCCGACAACGCCCGTGCGACCAATGCCCTCGATCACTTCATCTACACCAAATGATTTCAAACGCTCAACTACAAATTCTGCTGTACCATGAACATCATACATCAATTCAGGATTGCTATGAATATGCCTGCGCCACTTTGTGATCTCATCATGAAATTCTGCAATTCGATTTACTATAGGCATGATTTTCTCGCTTAAAATTTTAGGTTCTCTGCAGGGTAAGATGCCGAGGCTTTAAAATCAACCATTAATGCCTGAAATCAATCACGGGGGTAATGGTTCCATGCCTCAATTGGATCAATTGAACCCTTACTCTGGTGCGTGTAGCTTTTATAAAAATTTAATCAAATACATCATGCTCTAATGCATTTGGCCTAAATTATTCATAGAATTGCCACAATATAGATATTCAAAGGTATGATATATTAAATGTAATCTTAATCATTGACTATATGACTTGAAAGAGAAAAACTCTTACGTTAAAACAAGCCATAGTAAGATCCGCTAAAACAGCAAATGAGATCCTGGAGTACATAATGCGTAAAATAATAATTTCTCTAAGTTTTTTAAGTGCTCTATTGATAGCATTTTCTGCCCATGCAGAAAAAATCAAGGGCAAAGTAGAAAGCTTTGATCCAGACAGCAAGACCATTTTTCTAGCGGGTGGTGAAGAATATATTTTATCTGACAATCTCGATGTTTCAGTAACAGATGTTGAGCCAGGCACCAATCTAACACTGACCTTTGATACTAAAGGCGAGAATCGTGTTATTACTGCAATATCTGTAAATCCATAATTTCAGTTTTCAAAAAAACTACCTAGATTATTTTTCCAATCCAGCATAAGCTCCGTCATAAACTATTGGGCAAACACATATTACAGGCGCTCTCATGACACCTGAAGGTTTTAAAGCGTGGCGAAAAACCCTTGGCCTCAAACAAAAAGAGGCCGCCGAAAAACTTGGCCTAAAAAAACGCGTAATTCAATATTATGAAAAAGGCGAACGTGATGGCCAAGAAGTGAAAATTCCAAAAAATATAGAATTGGCCTGCTTTGCAATTTCATGCGGCGTGGAAGAATTTTCTGGCTCCATTGAAGATACGCCAGTAAATCATTACCAAAGTGAATAGCCCATTAACTACACACCCGTTGAACCAAAACCACCCTCGCCTCGTTCCGTCTTTGTTGCCAATGAAATTTCTATCAATTGAGCTTGGGGGGCGGCCGCAATAATCATTTGAGCAATTCGTTCACCGCGATTAATGACAAAATCCGCACTGCCCAAATTAATCAAAAGCACATGCACCTCGCCGCGATAATCGCTATCAATTGTGCCAGGGGTATTGAGGCATGTGATGCCATGTTTAAGCGCAAGCCCAGAACGCGGACGAATTTGCCCCTCATAACCGTTTGGAATTTCAAACACGAGACCCGTTGGCACCAATTTACGCTCCATTGGCGCTAATGTGATGGGCGCCTCATCATCATTGGCTGCCAATAAATCCATCCCCGCTGCACCAGATGTTTTATATTCTGGCAAAGGTAGGTCAAGATTATGCGGCAAGCGCGTGAGGCTAATTTTCAAAGTTTTCTCTGTCATTCAAACACCATGGGCAAATGCTGCCACCCACGCAAGCCTTGGTTCATAAATTCCACAGGCTTTGTGATATAATTAAATTTTAGATGCTAATTTTTGAATAGCTTCAGACTGAGCTAATTCTTTAATAGTTTCTTCTAATAGTTGCGATGCATCTGCTTCATTAGCCACCTCTGTAAAAGCAGTAATTAAATTAAAATAAAATTTTTTATCACCTGTCAAACGATGCCAAAAATTTTGACCTACGATGACGGGAAAATGATGTTTTCTCTCAATATTTTTATAATTAGCACTTAATTGTTCATTTTCGCCATAGATCACACCCACAATCAAATCATTAAGGCCAATGTCTAAATTATTTGTACGTGCAAGATTTCGCACACCGTCAAAATGCTGTTTTATTGTTTCCACATCATCTTTATTAATAGTATTTGGCCCTGCCTTTAACTGACAATATTTTTTCTTGCCATCAACCGCATCAATAAATTCAATGTCAATGCCATTAACCACGCTACCAAGTGAACCTAAAACATCATTTGTAAACTTCTGAATATTGCTACCAAAAGATGTAGATATGGATTGCCCTAACACACGTGGATAAATCAAAGCCTTTGCAATGCTTTCAGCTGAGGAATTTCCAGTTAGAAAGTTTGCTAAATACATAATAAGAAAAGGATTAATTTTAAATTCTTTAATATTTTGTAATTTGGCTGTATTTTTAATATGATTTTCAACCAAAACATCACGAAACCAAGTTTGAGCTTTTTTTAATATCTCATTATTATCTAATTTTTGTATAGCGTTCATATTTATCTTTACAAATCACCTAAAATTATTATGGTAACCAATGTAAGGTTTTGTAAGGTTTTAACCCATGGTTACTAAAAAATATTATACCGTTGCCCAAATAGCTGATTTATTATCAG